>JBKHCQ010000017.1:0-20953 GCA_046541755.1 Anaerolineales bacterium
CCCATGAGCCGCAATAGTTTGATTGAGCTGGCTTCCCGCTGGATAGCCATAGGTATGATGATAGTACCGGAGATCAGCAGGGATGCGATTGTCTCGATTTACCGGAATCCAGCATGATTGATTGGGGGTCAGATAGCACGTGTCAGACACCTTGGGGGTGGGATCTCCGTTGGTATCGAAATAGTGAATAGTGACGTTGCGGGGCTCCGCGCCGTCATTGCGTACGTAGAACTCCGAAGTCCAACCATCCTTGTTGCGCAGGTCCGGCAGGTAAGTAGCGTTCTTCACCCACGCAATGCCAATATACTCATACGTGGTATTCCAACTATATTTCTTTACCCGCACATTGTAAGCCCCGGTTTCATCAGCGATAAACTCGACGATTTCAAAATTGTTGACATAACTACTTGACGCTGCTATCTGAGTGCCAGAGGGACGACGCACGTACAAATCCAGATCGGAGTACAACTGATCGTTGTTGTATGGGTCAGTAGATTCAGGATGAGAGTTGTAGGCCAGAACTACCCGCACTTTTTCACCACGAGATGCGGGGACATAGTAGTGCAAATAGCCATTGCTGTCAAAATCCGAAGAGTATACTGTATCGTAATCATACCACCCCTCATCGGCAACGCCGTAACGCCCGTGGTCGGCAACTGCATAGGCCAAGGCAGCATCAATACCACCCGCACCGTCTTGGTCGCTAAGACGGCTGTTGCCTTCAATATTATGTACCGCCGATGCCATGATGATAGCCTTCATCAACTCTGGCTTACGCTTCTGGTTAGTCTTCTGCATAAGCAGGGCCGCCAACCCCGAAACCTGGGGAGCAGCGAAGCTGGTGCCGACGTAGGGATTTCCGAAACTATCCTGGCACCCGACATCATCCATAGACAAATCTGTCGTGCATATTCTATCAGCTACAGCGACTACCTCTGGTTTATCACGGCTACCTGGTCCCTCGTAGCTTGAAAAGTCGGACATCTCATCATCGGACCAGTTTGAACTATCTTGGTCATCAAACCCGCCAACAGTGAGCACATTGTATCCACTATTTGGATTTCCCATAGATGGAGGAGGGAAATCGCCCTCATTACATGCCGCAACAACTGTCCTGCGATGAAGCCACACCACGTGGTCAAAGTATCTTGACCAAAAATCAAGAGGCGGTTCACTATTACCAAAGCTGAGGTTAAGCACATCTACATAGTTTGGAGAATTAATAGCCCAGTCACCGGCATCGGCGATATTGCTTTGCGGGGTATACGAACCGGCATCCGCGCTGTATAGGGTTACGTCAGGTGCTACACCCTGATAAAGCGGATGGTCTTTCATTGCAATCACACCTGCCGTCAAAGTTGGGTGCAGCATACTATCACTGTACCAGGCAAACTCAGGTGGACCTATCCCTCCGTTGGCGTGGTCGAGGTATTGGTTGCCGAAATCTACAGGGTCATCCTCGACAACCGCCACCCTCACTCCGTTGCCTGTGTACCCTTCGTCCCAGACCTGCGGCACGCGGATGGTCGGAGCGATCGAGTGCATTGCATCCTTAAAATGGCCTTCGAGCAGATAGATGCCGACTACATCTTCCCTGGCAGCCAGAGCAGAGATAGTATCTTTGGCAAGTTCAGCGAACACGATGGGAGCGGTGGTGCTGGCGTATGAAGCTTTGAAAGCCTTTGACTCGAGGAAAGCCAGCACCGGCTCCTCTCTCTCCTTGTATGCTCTGATCATCCGCTCTTCCGCCTCCCGAAACGCTTTTTCGTAGCTGGGATGGCCGGTGTCGAATGATAACCCTTTTTCGGGTTGCAACGACGCGGGATAGTTGACTGCCACGGCGTCGTAGATAGCTTCCGCATCTATGTCCGTTAGCCAGATAGCCACTTCTACCAGCTCGTCATCGGCCAACGCTGGCATTCGGGCGCAAAGTGCAGGATCGAACTTGCCACATTTGGCGCGACCTGCCTCCCGTTCCAACGCTCGCAGTGCCTCCAGGTCTACGACCTGCCCCTTTTCGTCCAGAGCAACGCCATAGACCGTGTCACTGTCCTTGACGCTGACTTTGACAAAACAGGCCCTTCGCTGAATGAGCGGAAACTCGAACCACTCTTCCTTGCCACCACTGGTCCATTCGCCGTTCTCGTTCGAGACGTAACTCCCGGCTATCAGCTTTTCCATGGGGATACCGCGCTCACGAGCCACGTGGGCCATCGCCAGAGCGTGGCATCGCGGGACAGGTACTGCCGTCGGCGTCGGTCCAGGGCGCGGCGTGAGCAGCGGCGAATCAAACGCCAGGCCTGTTGTCGATGGTAGCCAGAGACCTTGAAACAAAACAACAGTTGACACAATCAAGACACCTATATGCAAAAGTTTGTTTCTGACGTTCACGTTATCCTCCTTGCTAATTATTGTGCGGCACCCCCGCCGCAATCCGCTATGGAACAAAATACTCTCGTATCAAAATCACCTCGCCCCCTTCCATAGGCTAAAGTTCAAGTAGCCTTTAAGCGGTTCTCACTCAACTTCATCTCTGCCCTCCTTGTGAATATCTGTATAGCACCCCCGCTGCAATCCACTACGGAACGACATGCTCTCGTGTCAAAATAATCTCACTTTCCTTCCACAGCCTAAAGACCAGGGGACCTCTAACAAGTAGGTCATCCTTCTTGACCTTAATGATATGAATAGGATGAACGATTATCCTATCACCTGCCATCGGTTCCACCGTGCTGATAATCACGTCAACCACGTCTTCTATTTGAGTGACCTTTTCAATAGTTATCGCTGTCTTGCTGTAGACTCTAGTCCCAAAGTACGCAACTATGACCAGGTATTCCTCATAGTCTATGTCAGCAATCTCCTCAAAACGCTTACCTGGATTTTCTGGCGACAGTGTGTCTGCGATTTGCTGCGCCTCGGTCACGTCAGTGGCGACCATCAGATCCATGCTTTCATAAGTAGCACCAAAATATCCTAGGTTATCATGCACCAACGTCTCAAAGGGTAATTCAGTCTCCTTGGGTTTGCAGGCCGTCAGACCTACCAGCGTCATCGTTACCCATACCAGCGCCAGCAGGATAGAAATCAGGGCGCGGTTCTCACTCAACTTCATCTCTGCCTTCCTTGTGAATATCTGTATGGCACCCCCGCTGCAATCCACTACGGAACGACATGCTCTCGTGTCAGAATAATCTCACTTTCCTTCCACAGCCTAAAGACTAGGGGACCTCTAACAAGTAGGTCGTCCTTCTTGACCTTGATGATATGAATAGGATGAACGATTATCATATCACCTGCCGTCGGTTCCACCGTGCTGATAATCACGTCAACCATATCTTCTATTTGAGTGACCTTTTCAATAGTTATCGCTGTCTTGCTGTAGACTCTAGTCCCAAAGTACGCAACTATGACCAGGTATTCTTCATAGTCTATCCCAATAATCTCTTCACAACGTTTACCTGGATTTTCTGGCGATAGCGTGTCTACGATGCTTTGCGCTTCGGTCAGGTTGGTAGCGACCATCAGATCTATGCTGTCATAAGTAGCACCACAATATCCCCGATGATGCACCAACGTCTCAAAATGTAGTTCAGTCTCATCAGGCTTGCAGGCTACCAAGCCCGTCAGTCCCACTGCCAGCGCCAGCAGGGTAAAAATTAGATGATGGCGTATCTTGTTCATCGTTCAGCCTCCTTTGCCACATAATTCGTACATTCGATCATAAACGCAACAGCGCCGGCCAGGCACGCGCGATGCGCACACCTGATCCGGCGCTGTGATGCTTCAATTTCAGCTTTAATTTTTACGGGGGGGGTGAAGATAGATTGCATCCCCACGCCGGCCATCTCTGGGGTGCGGGTACCTCGCACCCTCTCGCACCGGTGACGTCCTCGGGGATCCTACCTGCAGAACGTCCACGTGGGTGAAAGAAGTTCATCCTCTTGAGATGTTGCCGCTTCCTGATGTTAGCTTTCAGGAGATCCGCTCCCTTTAAAAAATGAGAAAATGAAAAGCTCGTCTTTCCAGAACAGCCTCAGCAGGAGTGTATCATAATATGAACAGGCTGTCAAGGGCAAAATTACCCATAATATGTGCAAATCTCTTATAACGGCGATTATGATGCTTAATACACTTTCCACATCTATCTAAAGCGATACCAAAACAGCCCGCAGGCAATGTTACACCCGCAAGCTGTTTTGGTGTTATCGATTTGCAGTGGACGTGGGCAATACCCTACAACGCGATCCCGGCCTCCTCCAAGATCTCGTCGATCAGCACAGGCGCGCCCTTGGCGACCGACATCTCGGCGGCGGCCCCGACGACAATCGACCAGAAGCCCTCCTCCGCCGTGGCGGCGTTGGTCTCGCGGCCCTCGATGTTATCGACGAAGTTGATGTGCTCGAAGAACGTCGAGCCACTGTGCCCCGCCTCCTTGATGAAGGTCGGATAGGCCGGCGTGGAGATGCGGGAGGGCTGATCCATCCCGCGCAAAATCTCCAATTGGGTCTCCGCGCGGGGCGCCGGGAGGAAATCCTGGCGCTCGAAGGCCTTGAGCCGTCCCTGATCGCCGCAGAGAATCAACTCCTCGTAGAATCCCGGCGCGAACATGCAGAGATCGAAGTGCGCCTGGATGCCGTTCTCATACGTCACGATCACGAAAGCGTTATCCAAGATGTCCGAACGCTCGCCCTCGTACTCGAAATCGCGAAAGTTGACGGCCGCGCTCCCCACGGCGTAGACGCTGACGGGCCGCGATTGCGCGAAGAGGTTGAAGAGATCGAAGTAATGGCAGCACTTCTCCACCAGGGTGCCGCCGGAGAACTTGAAGAATTTGTTCCACTGCTTGACCTTGTCGAAGAACAGGATGCGGTGCTCCTGAATGCTGATCCGCTTGATCTCCCCAATCGATTTCCGGGTCAGCGCCTCGTGGATAGCCTCCACGTAGATGGCCTTGTAGCGGTATTGCAGCCCGACTTGAAATACCGCCTCGTGGTTCTGCGCCACCTGCAGGATTTCGTAGGCGTCGGGGATCGTCGTCGCCATCGGTTTCTCCAGCAGGATGTGCTTGCCCGATTTTGCCGCCGCGCGCACCATATCGATGTGGGTGTAGTTGGGCGTGGAGATGATCAGGCCGTCGACCGCCGGATCGGTGTAGGCCGCTTCCAGCGAATCGTAGACGACGAGAGCGGGCGCGCCGTCCAGCGCGAATTTCCCGTAGACCTGCTGGGCCTGCGCGACGCTGCGCGCGTTGGTGTCGTAGACGCCGTGGATGGTCGCCCGTCCCTCCAACAGCGTCACGCGGATATGCTCCTGGCCATTCATCCCCGTGCCGATGACGTTGAATTTGTACTTGGGCATCTCCGGCGCGTAGATATAGCGATCCTCGTCGGGGAGATAGCGGGCGTGCGGGTGCAGCGCGAAAAAGTTACCTCTGAATGTGGATGCTTTCTTTGTCATTGTGTATTTCCTCCAAAAAATTGATTTAAACTACAGAACGTATTGCGTATTTCGTATTGCGTAAGCGGCGACGTTCGACTTCGACTTCTACTCTTCTGTATCCTCACAACGCAAGATCTGCAAATTCGCGCTTGAGGACAACTGCAGGCCTAGGTAAGGCGCGGGCGAGAGGGCCTGCGCTGAGGCCAACGGCGGCGGGGTGATCTCCTCCGGATCCAGCGTCTCGGTCAGCGCGCCGGCGGGGAGCACGGCAAACCGGACATGCATCCACGCCGCGGCCGGCGCATCTTCCTGCCACTGGCCCTGATAGCCCAACAGATCGCCGCGCTGCACGGGGATGCCAGCGCTGCCGGGCGGGAAAGCCGCCGCCACAAGATCCGCCCCATCGGCGCTGCGCAGATCGCCGTAGATGCTCCACACCCGCGTGCCGGGATGCAGCGGGTCGTCGTGCAGGATCGCGACGGCGCCCTCCCATCCCGCGCCCGCCGGGCGGAAGAGATGACCATCCGCCACGGCGACCACCGGCGCGGTGCCGACGTTCCCGCGCCCGTAGATCCGCAACGTCGCGCCGTCCCACCGGACGCCCAAGGCGCCGTCGCTGGGCAAGCGCCACGGCGCGCCCGGACAACGATCCACCGGCGCACGCGGCTCGCCGGCCCGCGTCTCCACACGCGGGCGATGGACGTGGGTGTTAGCCACCCGGTCGCTGAGGTAGTAGGCGCGCTCCACGGCGTCCAACATCTCCGACGTCCAGCGTTCCTTGTGGACCTCAGCCCCCGGGAAATGATGGATGAGGATCATGGCAAATTGTTGGTCGCTGATGTCGCTTATGAAGGCCGTCTGATCCCAGATACCGGCCTCCGCGAGCTGCGTGACCTCAAAGGGCTGGATGTAAAGCCGCTCGCCCTGGAGCGTCATCAAGCCCATGTACTCGTCGCCGATCACAGTACCGCCCGCCTCGGCAACCTCATCTTCCAACAACCGCAGTTCTTCCTCCATCGCGCGCCGATGTAGCACGCGCGGGAGATACTCATCCCGCGTGCGCTGCATCATCCAGCCGATTTGCACGCTCACGAGCAGCACGAGCGCCGCGCGAACGAGGGGCCAGCGTCGCAGCCGAGGCGTCGTCCGCAGCCACGCGATCCACGCGCCGGCGACCAGGCTCAGGGCGGCGCATAGCTCCAGGAAGTAGTTGACGTTCGATCCGACCTTGCCGATGGTCAGCATCGAGAGAAAAGCGCCGATCAGGTAGGGGACGATCAACGTCCGATGGGGCAGATCCACCACCGGCGAGAGCAACAACGCCAGCGCGCCCATCAACAACAAGAGCGGCAGATCGTAGCGCAGGGTTCTCAGATTCCAGAGCAGGCGGCCGATGCCGTATTCGTTGACGTTGGCGGTGACGATGTTGAAGAAGAAGCCGCCGCCCGTCAGCGCGTTGAGGAGCACGAAGAGCGCGAGGCTGCTGCCGCCGACCAGCGCGGCCAAGGTGAAGGCGCGCCGCCATCCCTGCCGCGACCAGAGCCAGACGAAGGCCGCGAACGGCGCGGCTAAGGCGTAGGATTGCCGGGTGTAGGCGGCGGCGGTGAGCAAGATCGCGCCGCCGAGCAGACCGGCGCGCGTCTCCGGCGCGCGGACGAGGACGTAAAGCGCGGCGGCGCTCAGCGCCAGCGCGAGCAGATCGATGCGCAGCAGGCCGGCCCAGTGGACGACGTAGGGCATCGCCCAGAGGACGCCGGCCGTCGTCATCGCTGCCCAGGGATCGCGCGAGGCGTCGTAGATGATCAGCGCTAAGAAGATGCCGGCGGCGATGGCGCAAAGTGCCGAGATTAATCGCCCGGCCCAGAAATTCGGACCGAAGAGTGCCACGCCGGGCGCGAGTGTCAGGCCGTAGAGCGGTGGGTAGTTGGAGATGGTGTACGGCGGCGCGCTGAGATCGCGGCGGTAGAGCCGCTCGCCGTTCACCAGGCGCATCGCTTGATCCACCAGCGGCGCTTCGCCGTAGTCCAGGGGATAGCGGTGGGTGATCGCCAGGTATTGATGCCCGATCAGCAGCCCCGTGGCTAACAGCAGCGCAAAGGCCAAGGCGGCCAGGCTGCCAACCTCGATCCAACGCGCCCACCTCGAAGTCCGATCGCTGTGATGATTCATCTCACATCTCCTCTCGCATTTCCTCTCATATTTCCTCTCATATTTCACCGCTAACACGCCTATCGTTCATCAAATCGAAGCTGGATCTTCGAGCCGTCCCACGTGAGTTGCATCGAGCTGGTAGCGTAGGCGATGCGAATATTGCGGTGGATGGGAATGTTGTTCAGAAAGGTCTGGCGGTAGTGGCTATCGGGGGGGATCATCGCGTGCTTGCGCATCATCTCGTCATAGGCGCGCTTAAGAAAATCGTGGGCCGCCTCGATCTGTCCGTTGATCGAGAGCGCCATACTGTGCCGGAAAAGCGCCTCCTCGCTGGAGCACTCCACAATCTGCATAAAACCGAAGTTCTCGTAAATATCCACAGCGGCGCGCGATAGAGTCAACGCGGCCTCGCGATGGTGTTGACACGCCCCCGCATCCACCAGGACGGCGGCCAACCCCAAATGCGCGGCGGATGCCTCGCAAAGCGCGGCGATTCTATACTGCTCCGAGACCAATTGCTCATCCACCATCCACCGCACGCCTTCGGCAGCCTCGAGGGCCATCTGAAGATGCGCCTCATCGCCGCACGCATTGTAGACGATGGCGCGCACCAACCCCAGGCCGGCCCGTCCAATATCGCGCACCGCTTGTTCCCCGATGGGATACGCCCGCGCCAGCGCCGCCAAAGCCGCCTCCGTGCGCCCTAAATCCACTTCCATCTGAGCGATGCGCAGTAGAGGATAAACGCTGGACGTGATACCGCTGTAGAATTCTAACGACTCGTATTCCAATTCCAGTCCGGCCTCATAATCCCCCAGCCATAGGCCTTCGATCTGACCGCATAACATCAGCGCGTGGGCCTCGGCATAGTGATCGCCGATCTCACGGCTGATCCGCAAGCGCTTGCGCTCATATTCCACCAACATCCGATAATAATCGCCAGAGCGCTCCAGAGGCATACGCATCGCGCTCAACAGCGAAATCTCCGCGCTCTTGTCATCCAGCTCGTGGACAATGGGCAACGCCGCCTCGAAGTATTCCATGCTCCGCTCGAAGTTGTCCGTGCCATAGGCCCTGCCCAGGCCGAGTAAAAGCTTCACCTCAGCGCGTTGATCCCCCAACTCGCGGGCTAATTCCAACGCTTGATGACCGACATCCTGCCAAGCGGGATCTTTGCTCAAATTGTATAAACCGCCCAACGCCATCAAGCAGCGCATCTCGCGGTGACGATCTCCCAAGGAGCGGGCGATCTCCAAAGCCTGCCGCGCCATCTCGATGCCGGCCTCCAGTTCCTCGCGCCCCTGCACATTTCCCACGCCCGGCTGTTCCAGCAGCGCATCGACCAACAACTCCGGGTGATCCTCCAATTGACGCGCCAGGTCGAGCATCGCGCGCGCGTCGGCCCGCCCGGATTCGAGTTCGCCCAGCAGATAGTAGACGGCGCGGCGGTGATTCAGCACTTCAAATCGCTGCCGCAACAACTCGCGACGCGCCTCCTCTGCGCTCTCATCCCCAGCCGGCGCGGCCGGGATCCGAGCCGCCAACTCATCCAACAGTTCAAGCGCATGATGATAGTGGCCCAGCGCCTCCGTGTTCGCATAGAAGGTCTCGGCCTGTTTAGCAGCCTTGAGCGTGTACACGAGCGCCTTATCCAGCGCGCCGGCCTGCTCGTAGTGATAGGCGACCATGCCATATCTTTGCGGCGCCGTGGACGACGTAAGCCCTTCGACTGAGGCCAAAAGGCCCTCCAGGTAATCGGCCGCCTGGCGGTGATAGGCTTCGCGCTGAGAGCGCAGGAGACTATCGTAAGCCACATCTCGAATCAGTGAGGAGTTGAAGGCATATTCGCGCCCTAATTCCGGGACGCGCCGCCGTTCATGGATCAACTGGCGGCGCTGGAGGACGGTGAGGTAGTCTTTGAGCTTGGCGGGGCCGTCGGTGATGCCATTCACCATCGAATGCAAGACATTCCACCAGAAGACGGTTCCGACCACCGAGGCCACCTGAAGCACCTGCCGCTCCTCCGCCGCGAGCCGGTCAATGCGGGCGAGGAGAAGATTTTGCAGGCTATCCGGCAGATCTAACGTAGTGACCGGGCGCGTAGATTGCCACTGGCCGGTCTCCGGATCGTGGATCAAGACGCCTTGGGCCACCAGCGCGTTCACCAGCTCTTTGATGTAGTAGGGGTTGCCTTCGGCTTTGCGGACGACCAGTTGGAGCGTCTCCTGCGGCAGCGTGCCCGCGCCGATGAGGCGCGAGATGAATTCAACGCTCTGCTCCTCGGTCAACGGCGGGATGGAAAGAGCGGACAGCCGATGGGGATATTCCGTCTCCAGGTAGTGATGGAAGCTCCACACGGGCGAGGCGCGATCCGGGCGGAAGACGAGCAGCCAGAGAAGCGGCTCGGTATCGCAGAGGGGCAGACAATGGGTAAGCAACTCTAGGGAGCTGGTATCGGCCCAGTGCATATCCGCAAAGGTGAGGACCAGCGGGCCGCGCTTGCCCAGCGCTTCGACCCAACTGCGAGCGGCTAAGAAGAATTGACGTTGCACCCCCTCGGCGCTAAGGTGACGCACGCGCTCCTGAAACTCCTCCTCCAGCGGCAGCGACAAGAAGGTCGCCAAAGAGGGATAGTACTCTGTAAATTGCGCCCCCCACAACGCCTCCGAGCGCTGACGCAACCGGGCCGCGATCTCTTCTTTGTGCAGGTCGGGCGAGCGCCCGACCTGCATCGGTTCTGTGTAGCGCATACCCAACCAATCTTGAAGGAGATCGACCCAAACGGTATAGGGCCACGATTGATCGTAGGAGCGACAACGCCCGCGCAGCCAGGTCACGCGCGGCGGACAACTCGGCGCCGCATTCGCCGCATCTGCCGGGGACGGGTTCACGTCGCGACTTTGCGCCTCGGCGAAGAGCATCCCTTGACGTTCAAAGTATTGACGAACGTGTGCGACTAAAAAGGACTTGCCCGATCCCTTATCCCCGGTCACCATCGCGATGCCCCCGCGGCCATCGTAGAGATCCTCGATGCAGGTTTTGAGAATGCGAAATTCGTGCTGCCGGCCAATGAGGGGAATGGCGAATCCGTAGCTGTACATTCCCTGCGACCACATCGCGTCGGCGTGCGGCGCCACGGGGCGATAGACGTGCAGCGGTTCACTCACGCCCTTGACCCGAATTTCGCCCAGCGACTCCCACTCGAATTGGGAACGAGCCAAGCGATAGGTGTTTTCACTGACCAATACCGTCCCCGCCTCGGCGGCTGATTCCATGCGCGCGGCAATGGTAATCGCCTCCCCCATGGCGGTGTCCTCACGGTATTCCTGGTTACCGACGCTGGTGACGATCACCTCCCCGGTATTGATGCCCACGCGAATGCGCAGATCAACATCGTACCGCTCTTCCAACTCCGCCGCGTAGGTCTTGACCGCCTTCTGCATCCAGAGGGCCGCGAGAATCGCGCGCTCCGGGTCATCCTCATGAGCGGAGGTCGCGCCAAAGAAAGCGATCAGGCCATCGCCCCGGAACTGATCCACCTCCCCGCCGAAGTGGTGCACCTTGGATTCCAGCAGTTGCAGCAACTGGTTCATGATCTCGACCCAATCCTCAGTGCCGACACGCTCCAGCAGATCCGTGGAATGCCATACATCGACGACGAGAATTGTGGCAATACGCCGCTCGCCAGCGAGCGGTTCGCGGGCCATTTGGGACGCCGATCGTCGGGCTGGCTTGACCATCGAGGAGGGGAATACCTCCTTGGGCAATATCGTCGCGGGCAAGCCCGCTTCTTTACCTTCGACTAAGGGAGTCCCGCACATCCCACAAAAGCTATAGGTCAGCGGATTGATAAAACCGCATTCAGGGCAAGTGCGCGTCAAGCGAACGCCGCACATCCCACAAAAACGCATCTCCGGCGAACTCTCGAAGCCGCAATTAGGGCATTTCATCTCATTAACCTCAGACCTCGTCTATCCATTATCATTCACACCCATCACTCACACAAAGACAGGGCGCACCTCGCGAGAAAGCGCGCCCTGCTCCGCCAAAAACGAACGGCCTAACCGGCTATAGAGTATCCAAAGCCAATCGGAAGCGCTTGGCGACCTCCTGTAAAATGGCGATTGCCGTATCCACATCCTCTTTCAATGCGCCGAAGAAGTCCCACCGCGTGAGCACCAGACATTCCGCCGGTTCGGTGGCCACGACGGAGGCGGTGCGCGGCCCATCATCCAACAGGGCCAGCTCGCCGAAGAAATCGGCCTCTTCTAGCTTGTTGACGACGACTTCAGCGCCATCAAGACGCTTGCGGATCACATCCGCCTTGCCGGAGGTGATGATAAAGAAGCCTTCGCCGCCTTTGCCCTGAGTCACAATCGTATCCCCGGCTTCGTACTCACGCTCGACAAAGCGACGGGCCAATCGCTCCAACTGCCGGTTGTTCAGCGTCTGAAACAATGGCGCGCGCTTTAATACTTGAACTGTCTCTTTCAAATCTGCCATGCTACACTCCTTCTCTCCATAATCATCTTATTTGTCGGAAGCATCAGCCCGTCCCTAGACGCCCCGGAGATTAAGCTCTTCGGCCCGATGGCACGCTACAAAGTGATCGTGTTCTAGCTCGCGGAACTCCGGCTCCTTTTGGGAGCAGATGTCTTTGGCATATTGGCATCGGGGGTGAAAGTAGCAGCCGCTGGGGGGATTAGAGGGATCGGCGACATCGCCCTGCATAATAACGCGCTCCGATTCATATTTGGGATCGGGTTTCGGCACCGACGACATCAATGCCTCGGTATAAGGATGAAGAGGGTTGTTGTACAGCACATCAGAAGCGGCGACCTCGGCCATCTTACCCACATACATCACCGCCACGCGGTCCGAAATATGTTGCACCACACTCAAATCGTGCGCCACGAAGACGTAGGAAAGCTTGAAATCGTGCTGCAAGTCCTGCAACAGGTTCAACGTCTGCGCCTGGATGGAAACATCTAAGGCGGAAACCGGCTCATCACAGAAGATGAGTTGGGGGTGCAGTGATAGCGCGCGCGCAATGCCGATGCGCTGCCGCTGCCCGCCGGAGAATTCGTGAGGATAGCGGCGCATGTGCTCGGCGCGCAGCCCCACCCGCTCCAATAGACTGACCACCGTCTCTTCCATTTCAGACCGGGAGCCATGCTTGTGGATAACCATCGGCTCAGAGACGATATCAAAAACCGACATCCGAGGGTTCAGGGAGTTGACGGGGTCCTGAAAAATCATCGAGATTTCTTGGCGGAGTAACTTCATCTGGTCCTTGTCCAGATCAAAAATATTAACGAGGCCCAATTGATGACTCCGAAAATAGGCCTCGCCCCCCGTCTGCTCATACAGACGGATAACGGTCCGGCTGGCCGTGGTTTTGCCGCAGCCACTCTCCCCCACCAAGCCCAACGTTTCCCCTTCCCGCACGAAAAAATTCACATCGTCCACGGCTTTCACATAGCCGGTCACCCTGCGCAACATGCCCGATTGGATGGGGAAATACTTTTTCAATCCACGGACGTCCAATAAGATTTTGTCGTTCGACTTCATGTCGTTAGTTTGTAAAGACTCAGCCATGCTCATATCCTCCTCATACATCCTCATACAGCAGACAACGGACCCAGTGGTCTTCTTCGACCTCGACATACTTGGGTACAATCCGGTCGCATTTGCCCGGCATAAACGAAGGGCATCGAGGATGGAAAACGCAGCCCGAAGGCAAGTTAAAAGGATCAGGCACCATGCCTTTGATGGAAGCTAGGCGCTCGTTGCTGCGCATGCCCACTTTGGGGATAGACTTGAGCAACGCGCGGGTGTAAGGGTGTTTGGGTTCGTAGAAAATTTTGACCGTGCTGGCTTTCTCCACCTGCTTCCCCATATACATCACCACAATCTCCCGGGCCATCTCAGCGACGACGCCCAGGTTGTGGGTGATGAACATAATGGCCATCTCCACCGATTCCTGCAACTCGCGCATCAGATCGAGGATCTGCGCCTCAATGGAGACGTCGAGGGCCGTCGTCGGCTCGTCGGCGATCAGCATCGCCGGCTGGCACGAGAGCGCGATGGCGATCATCACGCGCTGGCGCTGCCCGCCGCTGAGCTGATGGGGGTAGCTATCCACACGCTCGTGCGGCTTGGGAAGCCCCACCTTGTGAAGCATATCGATGGCGATCTCGCGCGCTTCCTCTTTGGTCACGTGGCGATACTCCGAGATCGTCTGCGCCATCTGATCGCCCACGGTTTGCGGGATCATCCGGTGCAGATGCAACGCCTCACCGATATGCGTGCCCGCCGTGTAGACGGGAGTCAGAGAGCTCATCGGCTCCTGGAAGATCATGGCGAACTCGCCGCCGCGAATCTTGCGAATCTCGCGGCCGCCGGGATCAAGCTGGGTGAGATTAACCACCTCGATCTCAGCATTGGCGTTGTACTTATCCTTACGATAGTACAGAATCTCACCTTGAGGGATTTTGCCGGGTTTGGGCACCATGCGCATCACGGTCTTGGCCGTGATGGACTTGCCGCAGCCGCTCTCCCCGATCACGCCCAGGGTTTCGCCCCGATCAATCGTGAAGGTCACACCATCTACCGCGTGGACGATGCCATCACGCACATCAAACTCAACGTGTAAGTCCTTAATTTCCACTAATGGATCTGCCATAGTATACCTCCTACCGACCACCGTAGGGATCCAGCGCGTCACGGAGCCCATCGCCCAACATATTGAATGCCAACACCGCCACAATGATGAAAGGAACCGGGATTAACAACCATGGCGAAAAGCGGATCATCCGCACACTGCTGACCTCCTGAAGCAACACGCCCCAACTGGTCAACGGCGGGCGCAAGCCCAACCCAAGCCAGCTCAAGGCCGTCTCTGAAAGGATCATACCGGGAATCATCAGCGTGGCGATAACAATCACATGGCTCATCGTGCCGGGCAACAGATGCCGCAGCATCAAGCGCCGGTCGCTGGCGCCGGCGCTTTGCGCCGCCAGCACGTATTCGCGCTCGCGCAACGAGAGGATCAGGCTACGCACTTGACGCGCCAACCCGCCCCAGCGCAGGAAGACCATGATCAAGGTCAACATAAAGTAAACCAAGATGGGAGACCAATACACCGGTATCGCGGCGGCCAAGGCCATAAAGAGCGGAATATCGGGGAACGCGCCGACAAACTCCGTCAACCGCTGCACCAGGATATCGGTCACGCCGCCATAGTAACCCGAAATTGCTCCCATGACGGAACCTAAAATCAAGGTCAAGGCTTGTCCCAGCAAGCCGATCAGCAGCGATAGCCGTCCCCCGTAGAAAATGCGGGAGAAGAGATCGCGGCCCAGGCTATCCGTGCCGAACAAAAAGACCACGCCTTCCGGGTATTTCTCCGTATTCACGCCAAAAAGATGAACTTTGGCGGGAATAAAACCCAACAGCTTGTACTCTTGTCCCTTGACCAGGAAGGAAAGTGGATAGATAACCTCCTCATTGACCGTCCAGGTGCGCTGTCGGGTTTCGAGATCCACCTCTTGATCCAAGCCATATACTGCTGGCCGGAGACTGAAGTTACCTTCCGTGTCTTTGAAGACAATGCGTTGGGGGCGCGCTTTGAGATAATCGGTTTGATAGTCCAATCGATACGGGGAGACAAACTCCGCGAATAAGCCGCAGGTCGCATAGAAGAGAATGAGTATGATTCCCCCTAAGATAGCCAACTTGTTTTTCTTAAACTTCCACCACACCAAGCTCCAATAGCTCTGGCTGACCTGCTCCTTTTTCGTAGGATCAGGGACACCTGACATAGGCTCTTGTGCAGTTACTAGTCCAGGATCTAGCGTAGTCATCATAGCCTCCCTTACTCTAGGCGAATGCGCGGATCGAGCGTCGCCAGCAACAAATCGCCGATTAACGCTCCCACCATCGTCATCAACACGATGAAGACCAGGATGGTACCGGCCAGGTACATATCCTGCGATGTCAAGGCGCTCACGAAGAGCGGGCCGAGCGTCGGTAAGTTCAACACCGTCGCCACCAGAGCATCTCCGGCCACGATACTGGGCAGCGCCTCCGTGGTCAAAATCACAACCAGGGGATTGATGGCCACGCGCACGGCATGCTTCCACGTGACGACGCCCTCTTTAAGGCCGCGCGCGCGCGCCGCCTCCACGAAAGGCTGCCCCAACGTTTCCAACAGATTGCCGCGCATAATGCGCACCAGGCCGGCTGTGCCGGTCACACTGCTGATCAGCGCCGGAATCCACAGGTGCTTGAGCAGATCGATAACCCGGGCGAGCGACCAAGGCGCATCCCGAAACTCGCGAGAAAATAGCCCTCCGACCTCTTGATCTAGCACCATCATGGCGAAGAACAACACCAGCAACGCCAGCAAAAAGCTCGGCATCCCCAACCCCAGGAAACTCAACGTCGTGATGATTTGGTCTCCCACGGAATATTGGTGTGTGGCCGAATACACACCCACGGGGATGGCTATCAACCAGACCAGCGTGATACTCGCCAGCGCCAAAATTATCGACATCAATGCGCGTTGCCCGATGATCTGCTTGACCGGCCGCTCATATTGAAACGATTCTCCAAAATCTCCCTTGACGAACCGCGTGATCCAGTTCCAGTATCGCACCAAGACCGGTTGGTCCAACATGTACCGCGATCGATACTCCTCAATGCGCTGTTGGGCGCTACGGTCGCCGATGGATTGCAATTGTTGCAGCTTGATGGTCAAGTAATCACCGGGAGGTAACTCGATAATCAGGAAGCTGACAAATGAAACCAAGACAATCATGACGACCATGTAGAGCAATCGTCTTGCAATGTATGATAACATCATTCCCTCCTATTAGAAACTAAACCGGTTAAAAACTGAACCGGGCCGCTAACCTCACGCCCCGCATTCCTGACGGATACCTTATGGCGGGCGGCGAAGGCCGCCCGCCATAAGACGAACTTACAAGCTACTTAGTCCAGATCCATCCAGAACTGCTCAGGGGACACGTTACCGGGGCTACCAGGCGCCCAGGGGCCCAGCACGCCGTATTCCGGCACGTTCTTGAAGTAATTCTTGCACACCACCGGCTCAGGCTGATCGCCCGCTACGCCGATGATGAAGGGGCCTTCCTCGATGTAGACATCGATGGCTTCCCAAACCAACTCGTGACGCTTCTGCACGTCAGGTTCCTGCAAACCCTGGCGGTAAATCTCCTGCAACCGAGCGGCGGGGCTGCCCTCTTCGGGCTTCCAACCGCGCTCGCCGCCGGAGGAGTAGTAGAGACCCTGCATCGGGAAACCACGAGTCCCCTCGCCAGCGCCACGGACCGGGAAGAGCCAGTCGGGGTAGGTCCACAAATCCATCTCCGAAGCGTGCGCCGTGGCCATCATAAACAGGCCATGATCGCGGTTGGTTCCGCCATCCGCCGTGCCAACCGCGTTGTCGATGAGCACATCAACGCCCACCTCTTCCATATTCACCTCAAAGACGGGGCCAAAGTCAACGTTAACCTTTTCAGAACCCCAATCATTAACCTGGAGAATCAGGGTGAAGGACTCGCCGCTTTCGGGCAGGTCACGCAAGCCATCGCCATCCTGATCGACGAAGCCGATGGAATCGAACAGCTCCATCGCCTTGTCTGGATCGTAGTCAGCATAGGCATTGGCCCACTCTTCGTAGATGGCCATCCCCTCTTCGGAGCTGGTGAAGTGCGGGGATTGGGGGCTAATGGTGAAGTTCTTGGCCTCGCCGATGCCATCCCAGACCACGTCGATTGCGCGATCGCGGTTGATCGCGTGAGAAACGCCTTGTAAGAACTCCGGCGTGCGCAGCAGCTCGCGGATCTCGACGTCCTTGGGATCCTCCGCGTCTGGATCATATTCCATCTCGGTGTGGTAGTCCTGGTTGACGATGATGGAAGGCCAACCGCCCGCGCCGTTCATCCAGCCGGGCACCAGGCGGAAGTCATTGTTTTCAGCGTTCTCCAACAGGAAGGGAATGTCCATAGCGCTGCCGTTATAGCGGAATACACAATCATAGCGGCCTTGCGCCACCTGTAGTAGGCGGACCTCACTGTCTTCGACCAACTCGACTTGGATGTAGTCAATGTAGGGCAATTGGTTGCCTTCGGCATCGACCTTCCAGTAGTAGGGGTTGCGCGCGAGAAGCCAGCTCTCACCGGCCGTGTATTCTTCCACACACCAGGGCATCAAGCAGGGATAGCCGGGGGTCTTGAACCAGCGGTCCATCTGATCCAGCTCGACGTAACCATCGTCACCGGCCTGCCCCTCGTAGTCGGGGTGATATTGCTTCAGGAAGTGCGCGGGCTTCATCATGGGATGCCATTCCCAGAAACCCTGGGCCAGAACGTAAGGCATGATGTAGGACGGCTTGTCGAAGTGCAGCACCCAGGTGACTTCATCGAGGAACTCCATATCGATGGGCGAGCCATCTTCATTGAAGCCCCACCAGGGCACGTTGACTGAACCATAGTCCTCATTCAGGGCCATATCTTCCCACCAGAACTTGAGGTCCTTGTTGACGGCGAAAGGCTCACCATCGGACCACTTGAGGCCCTTGCGGAAAATGAAGGTGATAGTCTTGCCATCATTGGACCACTCCGGCATATCGACCAACAAACCGGCCTCGTATCCGGTGTAGTCGGGCTTCCAACGCACGGGCGGCTCATACAACGCCATCTCGATGTTACCCGCATCGCCCCACCAGGTCACGTCGTGCCAGGTGCCGCCGTACTCGCCAATCGAATCCACCACATCGATCACGAAAGGCACTTCGGGCAGTCGCTCATCCACAGGCGGCAGATCCATATCATCCAACATCGGCGCCTGATTATACTCAGAGGTCGGTTCCGGCTCCGCCTCTTCCGTCTCTTCAGCCTCTTCCGGCTCTTCCGGCTCTGCTTCTTCCGTCTCCTCGGGTTCAGCTTCCGTAACCTCTTCCGTCGGGGCCTCAGTCGGCTCTTCTGTCGCGCCGCCACCACATCCCGTCAGCAGCAGCGAGAAAACGGTCAGAATGCTTAGCAATACAAACAACGTCTTCCTCATTTTATCTCCTCCATAAAGATTTTTTGAAAGTGGAAACCAACAACTCGCAATTTTCGGCAACATTCTCGAGCTATCCGGTAGACATCACCTCCTTTCATGAATTATGTCACAACACAATCCATCGCTATTATTTTACAGGACTTTGATGAGCAATCAAAATCGCATCTATATCGTCATCGCGAGCCTGTTCACAACAAAGCTAACGAGCGCGCCGTCCTTTCGACCGTCTCTTCCATAGGCGAACCTTCCCACAACACCTGAAAGAACATCTCTTGCAAGAAACGAGACATCTGAGGATAGTTACGCACTACGGGACGGAGCCGCGCCGTCGCCAACAATGGAATAATCATCCTAAACCATGGATCTGAACTATCCATCAGTTTCTGATTGACAGAGCGGTACGGTGCGATCTGCAAATTCTCCTCACAGAAACCGTACAAAACATCTGACGTGACGGTGAGTTTGAGCAATTCATAGCTAATATCCGCGATAGGGGATTGTTGGAGAACCGTCCAACTTGTTCCGCCCAAGGAACCCGCCGCAGGATCGTCCGCGCTGGGACGGGGGATCGAGACAAATTTCAGATGTCGCCTGAGCTGTTCGATATTTTTCCACTGGCTCACTTTGCGGATAAAGGGCAACTCATAAGTCCCGCCCAATAACATCGGGACGCGCTCTTCGGCCAACAATCGAGGAATCTGCCACCAATCCATCTCACCCATATTCGGCGGCAGGCTGGCGCGTCGCGCTGGCTCTAACGTGATCTCCCGGAGAAAACGCAGTGCTTTGTAGACCGCCGAACTCGTCAGTTCCAGTGACTGCTTGTTTTCCAGCCTCGCGCCGGCACTCCACAAAAAGGGCAACAGAAGATTAACCGTCGCTTCGCCAACCTGCGGGCCAACGGGAAAGGCGGCGGCATATTGATAGCTTACTCGATCTCTAGTTTTTGCGCAAGCGAAGTGATCGATGAGCGCCAACCACGCCTCCCACGTTTCGGGCGGCTCGAGACCCTCGGCCTCAAACCAATCGCAGCGATACCACAGCCCCGAGACATCCGTGTGAAAGGGCAAGCCATAAAGCGCGCCATCCAAGACGTTCTGAGCAGCAACCGGCGGCTCCAAATCGGCCAACAGCGCATCGAATGCACCGGAATGTGTAGTTTCAAAGGGCGCTAAATACCCCGCTTGGGCATACTCAAAGATCCACACAAAATCCATCGGAACGATGTCCGGCGACTCACCCAACGCTACCCGGCGCTGTAATTCTTGATGAAAATCAGAAATAGCGCACATTTGGAGGTCAAGATTCACCTCTTGATGGGGATGGGCGCCGTTCCAATGCAAAACGGCATTTTCGAGAGCGTCGATCCAGGGAGCATCATAATTTAAAAGTATCTGGACGTGAATCTGCTCCGCCAGCCGTGTGGACGCGGTCTGAGCGACAAAGGTTCCCAGCCCCGCGCGGCGATAGAGGTAGCCTTCACGCGCTAAATCGGTGAGGGCCTGACGCACAGGGGTCCGGCTGATGTCAAACTGCTCGCACAATTCCATCTCGGTGGGCAGCCGATCACCAGGCCGTAATACGCCAGCTTCCATCTGTTGCTTGAAATGGAGCTTGATTTGATAGTACAACGGGATTGGGGAATCCCGATTGACCGCACTTTGCCTCATCGGCAAAAGCCTCTAGATGGCGTCATTTCTCCAGCTTTTCGTTGCTTGACAACGTAGGTGAACGTAATGAGTGACGGAAAGGGGACTTTGGTATATCAATGTACCATTTATAATTATAGGAAGAAAAAATAGCTTGTCAAGAGGAATTTTTAATCCGTTGAACCCACTATCGCCTTCCCAAAATGTCACCGCAAATCGAAGTCGTACCATTCGCCGCGATAGCGCAGGCGGAACTTCAAGCGCGTCCAGTGTTCCGGCAGCTTGGGATCCGCCGCCGGCCCCTCCTCCGTCACGTGGATGCCCGCGAAGCCGAAGACAACGGCTTGCCAGACGCCGCCCGCCGCCGCCGCGTGGATGCCGTGACCAGCGTTGCCGCGATCATCCTCCAGATCAGTGCGGTAGGCGCGCCGGAAGTGCTCGTAGGCATCCTCTAACTCGCCGTGCCGCGCGGCCAACGCCGCTTGAATCGCCGGCCCCAGTGAGGAGCCGTAGGTGTGATCGGTGCGGGGCGTGTAGTAGTCCCAGTTGGCGTCGATGACCGCCGCCGGATAGGCGTCCGGCAATAGATAGTGCAACATCAGCACGTCGGGCTGCTTGAGCAC
>JBKHCQ010000018.1:0-20428 GCA_046541755.1 Anaerolineales bacterium
TAAAACGAGGTAACCCCATGATAACTTTTCAAGAAGTCATTTTGCGCCTACAACGCTACTGGGCCGATCAAGGCACGTTAGTCTGGCAGCCCCACAGCGAGAAGGTCGGCGCGGGCACGATGAACCCGGCCACAATTTTGCGCGTGCTCGGGCCGGAGCCGTGGAACGTCGGCTACGTCGAGCCGTCCTATCGCGCGGACGACGGGCGCTACGCCGATAATCCCAACCGTATGCAGATGCACACCCAATTTCAGGTCATCCTCAAGCCCGATCCCGGCGATCCCCAGGAACGTTACCTCAACAGCTTAGAGGCGCTGGGCATCCGCCGGCAGGAGCACGACATCCGTTTTGTGGAGGATAACTGGGAATCGCCCGCGCTGGGCGCGTGGGGCCTGGGCTGGGAGGTGTGGCTGGACGGGCAGGAAATCACCCAATACACCTACTTCCAGCAGGCCGGCGGCCTCACGTTGGACATTCCCGCCGTGGAGATCACCTACGGGCTGGAGCGCATCGTGATGTACCTGCAGGAGGTCGACGCCGTGTGGGATATCGCGTGGGATGAGCAGCACACCTACGGCGAGATTCTCCGCGCGCAGGAAATCGATTACTGCCGCTACAACTTCGAGTTGGCCGATATCGAGCGCCTGGAACAGATGTACGATCTCTTCGAGCAGGAGGCGCTGCTCTGCTTGGAAAACGGCCTGGTCGTGCCCGCGTTGGATTATCTACTGCGTTGCTCCCACACCTTCAATTTGCTGGATGCACGCGGCACCGTCGGCGTGACGGAGCGCGCAATCTTCTTCAAGCGGATGCGCGAGTTGGCGCGTCAGGCCGCCGAGGCTTACTTGGCTCAGCGGGAGGAAGCGGGCTACCCGTGGCTCCAACGGCCCGGCATCTCCCTGCTGCCGCCCGCACAGGGCGCGCTGATGCACCTGCCGATCCGCCAGAACAATGGCGTGGATGAGCCGCCGGTCATCACCGCCGGGAGCAGCGTCCCCTTTCTCTTCGAGATCGGCGTGGAGGAGCTGCCCGCCTCGCATTTGAGCAGCGCCCTCGACCAACTCCGCGAGATGGTGCCGGCGGCGTTAGACGAGGCGCGCATCCCCCACGGCGAGATACACATCTGGGGCACGCCGCGCCGCCTCACCGTCTACGTCGAGAAGATGGCGCTGAAGCAGGAGGATGACGACCGCGAGGTCAAAGGCCCGCCGGCCAAAGTCGCCTTCGATGCGGAGGGCGCGCCGACCCGCGCCGCGCAGGGGTTCGCCCGCTCCCAGAACGTCAGTGTGGACGAACTCACCGTGCAGGAGATCGACGGCGGCGAATACGTCGTCGCGCATCGCGTGATCGCGGGCCATCCAACGGTCGACGTGTTGACCGATCTCCTGCCGGAGTGGATCGCGACGCTGAACTTCCCGCGCTCGATGCGCTGGAACGAGAGCGCCGTCTCCTTCAGCCGGCCCATCCGCTGGCTGGTCGCGCTGTTGGATCGCTACGAGGCGCCGTTTGAATATGCCGGGATAGAGAGCGGGCGCGTCACACGCGGCCCCCGCCCCGATAGCTCGCCGGAGGTGGCGCTCTCGGCGGCGGAGGATTACGAAGCGACGATGGCCGCCTATAACATCATCGTCGATCCCAAGGCGCGGAGCGCGGAGATCTTAGCGCAGGCGCAGGCGCTGGCCCACGAGGTCGATGGCCACATCCCGCACGATCCGGCGCTGCTGGAGGAGGTCACGCATTTAGTCGAGTGCCCTACGGCGCTCTTAGGCTCCTTCGAGAAGCGCTATCTCTCCCTGCCGCAAGAGGTGCTCATCGCCGTGATGAAGAAACATCAGCGCTACTTCCCTGTGCTGAATCAGCGAGGGCGCATCATGTCCTACTTCGTCACCGTCCGCAACGGCGGCGCGAAACATCTGGACAAGGTACGGCGCGGCAACGAGGAAGTCATTCGCGCTCGCTACGCGGATGCGGAGTATTTCTACAATCAGGATTGCCGCTATCCGCTGGAGCATTACTTGGACGATCTGAAGAAGCTCACCTTCCAGGCCGAACTCGGCTCGATGTTGGACAAGACCCACCGCCTGGAGGCGATTGCACCGTGGATCGCGCTGCGGCTCAAGCTTTCCCCAATGGAAATCGACGTGGTGAAGCGCGCGGCGCACCTGGCGAAGGCCGATCTGGCCACCAGTATGGTGGTCGAGATGACGAGTTTGCAGGGGATTATGGGCCGCGAGTACGCCAAGCGCTCCGGGGAATCGCCGGCGGTGGCGGATGCTATCGCCGAGCATTACATGCCCGCGTCCGCCGACGGCGACTTGCCGGAGAGCAAGCCCGGCATCGTGCTGGCGCTGGCGGATCGGTTGGATAGTCTGGCCGGCCTCTTTGCCGTTGGGCTGGCCCCCACCGGCGCCAGCGATCCCTACGGCCTGCGACGGGCCGCGTCCGGCATCGTGCAGATTCTGCTGGGCCACGATCTCTCCTTCTCGGTGCGCGAGGGCCTCGTCCAGGCCTCGCACAACCTGCCCATCTTGACGGCGGAGGAGGATCTGGAGGCCGCGGTCGATTTCGTCATCGGGCGGTTGGAGGGCGCGCTGCGCGATATGGGCTACGCTTACAATGTGGTCGCGGCGGCGCTCTCCGCGCGCGGCGAAAATCCCGCCATGGCGCGCGAAAGCGCCGAGCAACTCACCGTAGCCGTCCAGCGCGAGGATTGGCCGCTGCTGTTGGATAACTACGCCCGTTGCGTGCGCATCACGCGCGGCCAGTCGTCCCACAAGCTGAAGGGCGAGGCGCTGATCGAACGGACGGAGCTAGAGCTATATGACGCGCTCTTGAAGGCCGAGGCAAACATCGGGCCGAAGTCCGATGTGAAGGCCCTCTTAGCCGCGTTCGAGCCGTTGGTGCCGATCATCCAACGCTTCTTCGACGAGGTGATGGTGATGACCGAGGACGACGACCTGCGCCACGCGCGGCTCGCCCTCCTCCAGCGCATCGCCGGCCTGGCCACGGGCATCGCGGATTTAAGCCAGTTGGAGGGGTTCTAAATCAGCAGATGGAGCAGATGTAGCAGATAAACAGTCTAAATCAGCAGATAAAAGCAAATGGAGCGGAGAACCTACATTCTCCGCTCCATTTTTTGTGTTTCGGTTGCGATTGGAGTATACGCCCCAGCGACCGCCGTCATGGGTCGGATGGTGTCTGGTAAAAGCGGCGCAAATCGGCGGGTTTATTCACCGTCTCCAGCGCCTCGTGGACCGTCCGCAGCACATCCACATCCTCGATCTTGTAGATTTCCGGCAGTAGCGTCAATCCCTCATCGCCAAATCGCAACTTCAGCCCCAACCGGATGCCGGCCAACAATCCTTCACGGACGCCCTGTTGCATCCCCTGTCGTATGCCTTGTTGGATACCTTGTTGGATGCCTTGCTCTCTACCTTGCTGGATGCCTTGTTCCATTCCCTCTCTCTTGCCCACTCGAACGCCTTCTTGAATCAATTGCTCTGCCAAGGTATTCATCGTCTCACCTCCTTGCTGTCCTAAAGCCTTCTGCGCAGCCTCGCGCAATCCCTCCCACGACACTTGATCCGCGGTATGCGCCACATACCGCAAAACAGTCTCCAGATACGACAGCGCCGATGCTTCTTCCTTCAGTTCTCGCAACAACCCTAAAATCTCAGGGAGCCGATCCCGAAGATCCTCTTGAAAAATGTGCTTCAACAGCAATAATCCGACCCGCAGGCGGATCTCGCCCTTGATCTCCTCATCGTCATAGATTGAAAGATCGCATAGCTCATACTTGAAGGAAGGCCAATAGGCCCGCAACGCCTCCGGCCCCCGAAATAGATCAGCCAAATCCAAGCCCACGCGCCAAGCGGCTTGCCCATGATACACGACAACGGGAATCACCGGAACAAGGCTACTGTGCCCTTCCCGCAACCCTTGCTCCCAAATCCGCACGATGTAGCGCAGCAACTGGAAGGCCGTCAATCGATCCACGTAGCTCTTGTGCTCGAATAGCACGTAGACGTAGGCGCCGCCGCCGGATTTCAAATCGACATCGTAGAGCAGATCCGAAAAGTGCTCCCGCAAGTCCTCATCCACAAACGAATCGCGGCGCAGCGCCAAGGTCGTCGGCTCCAGCAGCGCTGTCACTTCCGGCGGGAGATAGTTCAGCACCAGATCACGGGCGGCGGCCGGCCGCGAGATCATCCGCTTGAAGAATCGGTCGTGCGCATTCGATAGATCGGTCACAGTTCAACTCCTGGTCAATTGGATCGGCTATGATCAACTATGAATGAAGCCAGTCGTGCAGCAGTTTCGCCGCTTCCTGCGAGGTGGGGAAGTCGCGCAGCCGAGGATACGATGCATCTGGATGGGCGGCGTCGGAGAAGAGCCAATTTAAGAGCGTCGTCTCGGTGGGCGGCGCGGACGCGGCCTCCCGCGCCGCTGATGGCGCGGGATCGGCGGGCGGCGCTCCGCTCGTCTCCGCCGGGTGTAGCGCGCGCTCAATCGCCTCTTTTTCCGCAGGAACTGCCTCTTCCGCCGGCGGATTCGTCCCGCCGTCGGCATCGATGTCCATATCCGCAAAAGGGTCATGCCCAATCGCGCGGCGATCTGAGGTCTCATTCATTGATCAAATTATCCGGGACTATATTCGCCACCTTCTCAACCAAGCGCGCGTAATCCTTTGCGCCGTGGCTGTTCGGCGCGTACTCGTAGATGGTCTGCTGATAGCTGGCCGCCTCGGCCAAGCGCACGTTCGAGCGGATGGGATTGGAGACGCGCCCTCGGAAATAGCGCTGCAACATCGCCATCACCTCCTGATCCTTGCGGAGGCGGTGATAGTACAGCGTGGGCACCACCAGGGTCAGCTCCAGTTCGTGATCGGGGATATGGCCCACGGTCTTGAGCGTGTCGAGCACCTGCCGGGAGCCGACCATCGCCAAGTAGTCCATCGAGACGGGGACGATCAACTCGCGGGCGTAGAGCAGCGCGTTCTCGGTGACCAAGCTGTAAGAGGGCGCGCAATCCATAATGACGTAATCGTAGCTATTGACCTCTTTCATCGTATAATAGAGTACCCGCCGCGCGACGTGATCATCGCCCATCCGCCATAACCGCCCCTCGGCCCGCATCAAGTGGCGATCCCCAACGATGACATCGAGATTCTTGCGGGCCGTCGTGACGCAGCGATCTGGATCGACGTGGCCGAGCAGCAAATCGGCGGTGGTGTGAGAATGCTTCACGCCCAGCCACGCGCCCAGATTGCCTTGCGCGTCCATATCGATGCAGAGCACGCGCTCGTTGCGCAACGCCAACCCCGCCGCCAAATTGACCACGGTGGTAGTCTTGCCCGTCCCGCCTTTGAAATTCAACACGCTGATGACTCTGGTCACGTCCATCTCCGCCCACTGTAAGCACACTATCACGCTTTTTGTATATCATACCCGTCTCCTACAAGATCGCAAGCGATTGCTGAGAGCCAGGACAATGCTATAATCTTTCACACTGGAAACCACAGGAGGTGCAGATGATTTTATACATTTTATGGGATGCGGGCGGCACACTATTCGATACGTACCCCTCCAAGGTGCGGGCAATCCAACGCGCCGCCGCCGATTTGGGCGCGCGGGCGTCGGCGGAGCAGATTTTGGCCTGGGTCAAGCAATCCACGCACTACGGCCTGGAGAAAATCGCAAGCGAGCACGGGCTGGAGCTTTCGGACTTGGAGGCGCGCTACAAACATCTCTACAAGCGCATCGGCCCGGAGGCGCAGCCGCCCTTCCCCGGCGTCGAGAAGCTATGCCGCTACATCTGCGAGATCGGCGGCGCGAATTTCATCGCGACCCATCGCGGGCGCGAGTCGCTCACGATGTTGTTAGAAGGCCACGAGATGACCCACTATTTCGTCACCTGCATCACCAAAGAGGATCCCTACCCGCGCAAGCCCGATCCGGCCTCGCTGGATACACTTCTGGCCGATTACGATCTGCCGCGCGACGCGACGCTGACGATTGGCGACCGCGCGCTGGATATCGAGGCGGGCCACAAGGCCGGATTACGCACCTGCTTCTTCGGCGAGCAGCCACCAGAGACAGAAGCGGACATCGTCGTCGCGTCCTTCGAGACGCTCTACGAGCACATCGTGGCCGAAAATCGCCGCGCCGGCGTGGAACATCCCGCGCCGCCGGAACAACGGCGTTGTGGAATAATTTGATCGATTCCACTGAAAAAAGCTAAAGGGGCTCGCCAAGCCGCTAAGGAAAAATGAGGTGACCGACTACGCTGCGCTGCTGCGCATCATCCAGACGGAAAATAGATCTGGCCAGCTACAACGTGGAGCCACCTCCCTCGGAAAACCGGGGAATCACCAACGCTGTCAATAACTTGCAACTTGCAACCTGCAACTTTCAACTCATTTCACAAGGAGAAAAAATCCAAATGACAACCTTCCCCAAATTCAAGCCCTTGACCGTTGACGATCGCGACGAGATTCAAGAACGCCTGTGGGCCTACCAGCCCGATACATCCGAGCTGGGCTTCAGCAACCTCTACATTTGGCGCACCTATTACAACTTCGAGTGGGCCATCCACGACGAGTGGCTGCTCTTAGTGGCCCATCGCCCGGAGCACACCTTCGCCTTCCAGCCGATAGGGCCGGCGCCGCGCCGCGAGGTGACGTGCAATTTGCTGCGCTGGCTCCGCGACGAGCACGGCGAGGCCGCGCCCTTCATCCCGCGCGCGGATCAGCGCTTAGTCGATGAACTAGATAAACTAGATGAATCGGGCGCGGCGGACGATCTCACCATCGAGCCGCAGCGCGATCACTTCGATTACGTCTATCTCACCGAGGATCTGATCGAGCTTTCCGGGCGGAAGTACAGCGCCAAACGCAACCACATCAACAACTTCCAGCGCCGCTACGAACACGAGTACCGCCCGCTCACCGAAGATCTGGTCGAGGAGACGCTGGCGCTGGCGGAGGTCTGGTGCGAGCAGCGCTCCTGCGAGGAGGACATCAGCCTCTCCCACGAGTTCGCGGGCATCAAGGACACGATGGACAATTTCAGCGCCGTCGGATTGGAGGGCGGCGCGCTGATTATCGATGGCAAAGTCCAGGCCTTCGCGCTCGGCGAGCAGCTCAACCAGGAGACCGCCGTGATCCACGTGGAGAAGGCCAACCCGGATTATCGCGGCATTTATCCGATGATGACGCAGCAGTTCCCGGAGCATCGCTGGGCCGATCTGCGCTACATCAACCGCGAGCAGGATTTGGGCATTCCGGGGTTGCGCCGCGCCAAGGAATCCTACTATCCCGATCATCTGGTGAAGAAATATCGGATCACGTTAAGAGAATAAAGAATCGAGAATAAAGAATTAAGAATTGAGGATTAAGGATCAAGAACTACGGATTGAGAGTGTGCAGGGGGGATAGGGTGAATCCAAGTCTGAAAGAGGTTTTGGCCCTGGCGCACGCGGGGCGGCGGGATGCGGCGGTGGCTCGCCTGCGCCGCTACCTGCGCGAGCACGACCGGGAGATCGAAGCGTGGGTGATTTTGAGCCGCCTGGCGCCCGACGCGCCGCTGCGATTGGCGGCGCTGCGCCGCGCGCTGGAGTTGGAGCCGGGCCATCCGTGGGTGCGACGGGCGTTCGCCGCGCTGGGATTGCCGGGCGTCACGCCAAGGATGCTCCCCTCCTCCCCGGAGCCGCCGCCGATTCGCAAGGTCGCGCCGCCGACGGTGGCCCAGTTGCGGGCCGCGCAGGACGCGCGCGCGGCGCTCTGGCCCCGGCGCTCGCGTCGGGACGCGCCGCCATCGCTCGGCCAACTGATGGACGAGGGGCGCCTCACCCGCCAGGATTTGATCTGGGCGGCGGCGGAGGCCGAGAATGCGACGCTGCGCGCAGCCGCCGCGACGCTCTTAGATGCGATGCACCGCCTGCCCAACGTCGCGATGACGCCGGAGACCGCGCAACTCATCTCCTGGCCGCGCCATCGCTCCCACCGGCCGCTGGGCCAATTGGTGCGCCAGGGCGTCGTCAAAGAGAAGGAGCTGCGCGAGGCGGCATGGTTCGCGGAGGATCCCCGCGTGCGCGAGGCGGCGCGGATGATGTTGCCGCAGGCCGCCCCGGAGGAACGGCGCAGGTCGGAAGGGGATGCTGACGCCCAGGAGCGCGAGAAGCCCCGCGTGAAAGAACCAGACTCACCGGCCCCAACGGGCAAGAGACAGGAGGCAGAGCGCAGGGAGCGTCCCACCTCCGGCGCGCGCGCCCGCCCGCTGACGGTGGTGCAAGGCGCCAATTACCTCACCGACGAGATCGAACAGCGTTATCGGCGGCGGCGCGTGGCCATCGGCGGCCTGCTGGGCTGGCTGGCGATCATCTCGTTACTGTGGCTGGGCAGCGTGGTCATCGCACTGCGCGACCCGCGCATCCTGCCCCTGTGGATGTGGCCCATCATCGCCGGGCTGGCCTTCCCCCTAATCTGGGGCGGCGAATATCTGATCGAAGTGCGGCGCGAGAGCCAGAACTTCTACCAGCGCCAGCAGGCAGAACTGGCCGTGATGCGCCAGCTTCGCCATGTACTGGACAGCGAGTGGACGCTCTTCCGCTACCTCAAACTCCCTCGGCGCGCGACCGAGATGGGGATGGTCTTGCTGGGGCCGCCGGGCGTCTTCGTGCTGGAGGTGCAGGCTTACCAGGGATTGTATCGCTGCCGGGGCGACCGCTGCCAGCGCCGCACGCCGCTGGGCTGGCGCCCCCTCCGCCGCGATCCGCTCCGGCGCGCCGACAAAACCGCCCGCCAACTCGAGCGCTATCTGATGACGGCGCTCAAGCGCGAGGTCGATGTAGAGCCGCGCGTGGTGTGGGCCGGCCCGGGGACGGTCATCATTCAAGAAGGTGCGGTTAGCAGCGAAATCTGGTTCGCGGATCGGATCACCGGCGCGGCCCGGCGCGTGATGAGCGAGCCAGCGCGACTCTCGCCGCAGGATCGCGCCGCGCTGGCCAGCCTGCTGCGCGGGTTGTGTAGCGCGGTGTGAGGATTCCACAGCCCCCCAGTAGAGACGCAAAATCTTGCGTCTCTACCATAAACATCGTTTTTTTGGAATATTTTAATTTCTGGAATCTGACTACGAACTTTGGCGCTGCACCGCCGCCGCCAAAAAGCCCCGGAAGAGTGGGTGCGGTCGATGAAGGCGGGTCTTGAACTCCGGGTGGAATTGACTGCCTAACATCCACGGGTGATCGCGCAACTCCGCGATCTCGACCAAGCGGCCATTGGGCGAAAGACCGCTGAAGACCATCCCCGCCTCTCCCAACACCTCGCGATAGGCGTTGTTGAACTCGAAGCGGTGGCGGTGACGCTCGCTGACCTGATGCGCGTCATACGCCGCCTGCGCGCGCGTATCGGGCTGGAGCACGCACGGATAACCGCCCAGGCGCATCGTCCCGCCCATCTCCAACATATCCTGCTGATCGGGCATCAGCGCGATGATGGGATGCTCCGTCTTGCGGTCGAACTCGGTGCTGTTGGGTTCATCGCTCCCCAGGACGTGACGCGCGAATTCGATGCACATCACCTGCATCCCCAAACAAAGTCCCAGGTAGGGGATTTGCTCCTCCCGCGCGATGCGCGCCGCGACGATCTTCCCCTCGATCCCCCGATAGCCGAAACCTCCGGGCACGACGATGCCATCGGCGGCCCGGAGACGATCCAGGTCCACGCCGTGCTCCAACTCCTCGCTATGCACCCAATCGATCTGCACATCGCGGTCGTGCCACAGCGCCGCGTGGATGAGCGCCTCGCGCACGCTCATATAGGCATCGTGCAACTCCACATACTTGCCCACCAGCGCGATCCGAATCTCCGGCTTGTCCCGTTTCAGCCGCTGAATCGCCCCCTCCCAATCTGAAAGCTGCGGCGGATGCACCTGATCGGCCAGGCCCAAGTGCTTGACCACCAGATCGCCCAGCCCGGTCTCCTCCAGCATCACGGGCACCTCGTAGATGCTGTCGGCGGTCATAATGGGGATCACGGCCTCGCGCTCGACGTCGCAGAAGAGCGCGATCTTGTCGCGAATCTCCGCATCGATGGGGAGATCAGAGCGCAGGCCGATGGCGTTGGGCTGGATGCCCAAGCCGCGCAATTCGCGGACGCTGTGCTGGGTGGGTTTGGTCTTCAGCTCGCCGCTGGCCGGCAGATAGGGCAGCAGCGTCACGTGCAGATAGAAGACGTTGTCGCGCCCAACGCCATTGCGCATCTGACGGATGGCCTCCAAGAACGGTTGGCCCTCAATATCGCCCACCGTGCCGCCGATCTCCACCAGCGCCACATCGGCGGCCAACTTCTGCGCCGCCTGGATGATGCGCCGCTTGATCTCGTTGGTGACGTGGGGCACCACCTGGATCGTGCCGCCCAAAAAGTCGCCGCGCCGCTCGCGCGCGATCACCTCGCTGTAGACCTGGCCTGTGGTGACGTTGTTGAGCTGACCCAGGTTCTCGTCGATGAAGCGCTCATAGTGGCCCAGATCCAGGTCGGTCTCCGCGCCATCCTCGGTGACGAAGACCTCGCCGTGCTGGTAGGGCGCCATTGTCCCCGGATCGACGTTCAGATAGGGATCCAACTTCTGAATCGAGACGCGCAATCCCCGTGCCTTGAGCAGACGTCCCAGCGACGCCGCCGCGATCCCCTTCCCCAGCGAGCTGACCACACCGCCGGTGACAAAGATGTATTTGATGGACATACAGATTCCTCCAAAAATAAGTTGCAAGTTAAAAGTTGCAAGTTAAAAGTTACAAGTTGAAAGTTGCGAGGACTCTCCTCGACGCAGTCCATTGTAATCAATTGTACAGCAGCTTGGATCGCTGCCAAGGAAATTCCATTCGTAGCTTAGCAATGTCACATCTGAGGCCCGGCGGTTCCCACGGCCATTAGGCCGTTGGGTCAAAGAAAAACCACGGGCCACCATTACGAAGTCGCCCTTCGGCGACTGAATTGAACCGGCGAAGGCCGGTTTCGTAAATGTAGCCGCGAATTTATTCGCTTTTCTATTCACCGGACACTTCTTAGCTCACGGATAATCACGGATTAACACAGATATTTCTTGATTTTTATATTGCGGGAATAGCTATAACAGGAATACAAAGGCCAAAAATTTGGCCTTACACTCGTCCCAATAGACGTGAGTGGTAACAACGCGCGCCAAGCTGGAGAGCTTCGCCGGCGGAAGATGTAAAAATCCGTGTGATCCGTGAAAATCCGTGAGCTGTTTTCAAAAAGTGTCCGGTAGCTAGTTTGCTTTTGATATTTTTGACTTGCCGCGCACCTTGGCCTATACTGGATTTACACGGCTCATCACCACTATTCCAAACCAGCAAATCCAACGCAAGGGAGGCCACGATGAAAGTACTGGGCATCGATATAGGGGGATCAGGCATCAAGGGCGCGCCGGTAGACACGAAAAAGGGAAAGCTGCTCAAAGCGCGGTATCGCATCCCTACGCCGGAGGGGGCCAAGCCGGAAGAGGTGGCGCAGATCATCCGGCGGATTGTCAAGCACTTCGATTGGGAGCAGCCCTTCGGGTGCGGCTTCCCCGCCGTGGTGCAGAAGGGCGTGACGCGCACGGCGGCGAATGTGGACGATCAGTGGGTCGGGTTCGACGCGGAACGCTATTTAGAGAATTTCGTCGGCTATCCGGTGCGGATGATCAACGACGCGGATGCCGCCGGCCTGGCGGAGATGAAGTTCGGCGCGGGCAAGGGCGAGGATGGCGTCGTCGTGCTCATCACCGTGGGCACGGGCCTGGGATCATCGCTCTTCTCGAACGGCCAACTGGCGCCCAACACCGAACTCGGCCACCTGGAGATCGACGGCGCGGACGCGGAGTGGAACGCCTCGGACGCGGCGCGGGTGCGCGACGATCTTCCCTGGAAGTTGTGGGCGCCCCGATTTGATCGCTACCTGCGGACGATAGAGCGCCTCTTCTGGCCCGATCTGATCATTATCGGTGGCGGGGCGAGCAAAAAGAAGAAGATGGAGAAATACATGCCCTACATGACCGTCACGACGAAGGTCGTCCCGGCGCAACTCCGCAACAACGCGGGCATCATCGGCGCGGCGCTGGCGGGCAAGCCGGTCAAGGAGGCGTGGAAGAAGCAACAGAAGTAAGTCAGCGGATGGAGCAGATGGAGCAGATTTAGGCAATCCGCTCTATCTGAGGTGTAACGCACTTACGTCAGGACCAAAGGATATCTAACGCGATCCATACCTATTTTTCAGCCTATTTTTCAGGCGCAAAAGTGCGTTGCACCTGGCTCACTCATGAAAAGTGCATCTGCTGCATCTGCTGATTAGCAAAGCCCTGGGCTAAAAACCCAGGGCTTTTGTATGTGACAACTGCGACGGCGTCAGTCCAATCACATCAACTTATAGCAGCGCCTGAAAGCACGGTCGCGAGCGAATGCGATCAAAGTCGCTGTCTTTCCGGGCCATCAAGCGATATTTGGGATGCTGATCGATGGCGCGCTGCAACCAATCGCAAGCGGCGCTCACATCCTCCTTCAGCGCGGCGGCGCATGCCGCGTTGTAATAAGCCGGCGCGAATTGCGGGTTGTGCTCGATGGCCGTCCGATAGGCGTCCAACGCCGCATCATATTGCTCAAGCTGGACGTAGGCCAGCCCCCGATCGCTATGGAGCGGCGCGTAGGCCGGTCGTTGATCCAGCGCCTGCTCATAATCTGCCAACGCCTGCTCCGGCTGGCCCAATTGAGCGTAGGCGCGCCCCCGGAAGTGATAGGCGACCGCATCCGCCTTATTCTGTGGCAACGCCAGGACCTGATCGAAGTCAGTGATGGCCTTCTCATAAGCCGAGCGGTGCATATAGGCCTGCCCACGATTCAAATAGGCGACGGCGTACTGCGCATTACATCGAATGGCCTCGCTATAATCGACGATGGCCTCGTCATAGGCCTCCAGTTGGATGTGGATGTTGCCCCGGTCGTTGTAGGCCTTCGCGTCCTGGGGATTGATCTCCAACGCGCGCGAGTAATCCGCTAAAGCCTGGGTGTAATTCCGCTGCCGGGCGTGGACCCAGGCGCGGTTTTTGTAGGCCGAAGCGTAACGTGGGTGGATTTCGATGGCGCGGGTGTAATCTGCAATAGCGCGATCCAAGCCCTTGAGTTGCGCGTAACTCAGCCCGCGATTGTTGTAGGCCACGGCGTCCTGGGGGTTGATCGCCAGCGCGCGGTTGTAAGCCTCGATGGCCTGCTTGTACGCGCGCTTCATAAAATGAGCGTTGCCGCGCTCGCGATAGATCTCCGCGTCTTCCGTCTTTTCAGATGACGAGGCTTCTGGAGAGACCTCCTCAAGTTCCTCCGCCTCCTCTTCAACTTCGGCTTCGGCTTCGGCTTCGGTTTCGGCTTCGGTTTCGGCAACCTCTGGTGTTTCTTCTTCGGCGGGTGGTTCAGATTCGGGCGGTTCTTCTGTCTCCGGCGGAATAACATTCTGACCTACGTCTTCGCTTGGCGCTGCCGCCGTTTCCTCTGTCTCCGGCGGAATACCATCCCGATCTACCTCCGGCGCAATCGCAGCGACCTCCGGCGAGGCCGTGAGGGGCACTGCATCCTCAGTTTCCTCGGGTGCTACAACCTCTTCGGTCACTTCGACCGGCTCGACCACTTTATCTACATCGGCCTCTTCCGCTTCTTTTTCTTTCTTTTCCTTACCCATTGCCTCGCTTGGAGGTACCACTTCCTCCGCCTCTGTCGGAATACCATCCCGACCTACATCTGGCGCGGGCGGCGGCTTGATCGTCTCCGGCGGCTTCGAAGCGGAACGCGGCCCCATCTTCAAGCCGAGTTCCCGCTCGGCGCGGGCGTGAAGCTGCGCTATCACGCGCATCGCCGCTTCCCCCACATCGTTGCGCTGGCGCACGATGTTGCAGAAGGCTAAGATCTCCTCCCAATTCTTGCCCCGCAGCGCCGACCAACTCGAGGCCAACGTCCGCTCCCACTCGATGATCCGACTGGGCGTCATCGGCGAGGCCGCCGCCTCCTCCCATGTGGCGACAATCGCGCCGGCGAAGGGCGCATAGCTTTCCAGCGCGATCACGAAGATCTCTATCGCCTCCGCAATGATGGCCTTATCGTCTAACATCAAGCCGTGATAGAGCGCCTCCAGCTTATCCGCGCGCCAGGCCGGATTGTGCAACACTTGCGCCACGGAAGCGCCGGGCATCGCGGCCTCCGCGCGCTGCTGATAGTAATCGTAGAGCCGCCGGTGCGTCGTCTTGAGTTCTTCCGCAAATTGCTGATAGGCGAAACTCAGGATCTTCTCCCGCAGCAGTGGATGATACTGCCAGTGCCCGTTGCGCTTCTGAAGCAGCGGCGTGCTACACAACCACGTGAAGTGATCGCCCGCCTCCGAGGGCGCATCTTCATCCTCGGATTGAATCGCGGCGGCGGCGATCTCCGCATCCAACCGCCGGGCGGCGGCGCACCGCAGCACGGTCTCGCTCTGCTCCGGCGCGTCCATCCATTTGAGGTAACGCTCCACCGGGCCGAGCGCGAGATCGCCGCCGTGGCCGCGCTGCACGCTCGTCAGCACCTGCAACCAGATGGGCAATCCCTGGGAGAAGGTCCAAATATCGGAGAGCCGCGATGGCTCTGTGATTTTCTTCGCCTGCGCATAGCGGCGCGTCTCCTCCTCCGATAGTGGCGCGAGCGGCAGCGTCGCCGTCACCGGGCGGAACGGCTCCCACATCGCGTCAAGCGGCGTCTCCCCGGCCAGCGCGATCCAGACGTTGACGTGCAACTTGCCGCTCCCTAACAATTCGAGCAGCCAATCGGCAAGATGCGCGCCGATCTCCTCCCAATCATCGAAGCAGAGCAAAATCGGGCGCGTCGGCGCGCGAAAGTTCACCCCCTCGACGAAGGACGCGCTGAGGGCCTGCACCGGCGTCTCCACGAGCGCCCGCAGGTTGGGATTTGAGAACTTCTCCGCCATGTACGTCCGCCAAGCAGCATCCGGCTCAGCCGCCTCCGAGGTGAGGGTATGCACCAGATTGAAGCGTGGAATCGGCGGAGCGACATCCGACGCGATGGATTCCAGCGCGGCCTCGTATTCGGCGTAGCTATCCCTGAAAGGCAAGAGCGGCATATCGACCCTGGCAAACTGGCGCGCCATAGCCCGCATCGCGCGGAGCCGCGTCTCGCGCGGCGTCGCGCCGAGTTGCGTACTATTGACCCACGCCGTCACCCCATCATGCTCCTGGGTGATGCGCCGGAACCGCGCCATCAAGGCGCTCTTCCCCACGCCCGGCGCGCCGTGAATCGCGAAGAGCAGGTACTTCGGCACAGCGTAGATGAAATTCAGCCGAAAGGTCTCCTGCTCCTGCTCGCGCCCCACAAAGAGAAGCGAACTGCGTCGTCGCAGCAGATCTCCCCACGTTTGCGCTTCCAATGCCATATAGCCTCCCTCCCCATCGAATCTATCACGCATGAGTATACGTTGTTTTTCGCTCTTGACAATGTCAGTTCCCCTACCTAAGTCAGCGTAATGTCTATTGATTTATTGATTTACCTCGATTTTATGATATAATTTTCTTATATATAGTAAATATTAATCCATATCATTCAACCAAGCTAACCAGCTAACCAGGCTAACCAGGCTAACCAAGTAAAGGAAATCCGATGAACACTCAACGATGGATTTTGCTGCTGACTGTGACATTGTTGACGGCCTTCATCATTACAAGTTGCGGCGCGCCCGAACCCACCGAGGTGCCGGCAGCCCCCATAGCGGAGGACGGCGTCACCCGCATCAAAGATGCGTTCAACGCCTATCACTCGAAGTACGCATCGGGGGAACTCACGCTCAGCGCGCCCTGACGGGGCAAGACGGCAAATAAACAAAGCGAAAAAACAACAAACAGGCAGGTATTTTTTTATCAGCAGATGGAGCGGATAAAGGAGCGTGTCGAATGAATGACAAGCAACATCAGCAATTAGAGAAGGCGACGTTGGGCGGCGGCTGTTTTTGGTGCCTGGAGGCGGTGTTCGAGCAGTTGGAGGGCGTTCACGCGGTCACGTCAGGGTACGCGGGCGGGGATGTGCCCCACCCTTCGTATCAGGCCGTGTGCAGCGGGGCCACGGGCCACGCGGAGGTTGTGCAGATCGCGTATGATCCAGAGATCATCACGTTTGAGGAGCTGTTAAACGTCTTCTTCGATATTCACGATCCCACAACGTTGAATCGCCAGGGCGCGGACGTGGGGACGCAATATCGCTCGGCAATTTTCTACCACGATGAGATGCAGCAGGAGATCGCGGAGCGGAAGATCAAGCAATTAGACGCTGCGGGGCGCTGGCCGGCGCCGATTGTCACCGAGGTGATGGCCTTAGAGGCGTTCTACCCGGCGGAAGATTATCACCAAGAATACTACCGGCAGCATCAGCGGCAGCCCTACTGCCAGATGGTCATCGCGCCGAAGGTGAAGAAGTTGCATCAGCATTATGAGAGCAAGTTGAAGCCGGAGGCGGTTGGGGCATAGAGGCCAACCAGATGCAACGCCCTTTCTACCTTCCGGGAAGCTACGAGCGTCTGTTCAGCTTCCCGGAAGGTAAAACAAAAGACGACCGAGGGATGACTCCCCCGGTCGTCTTGGTTTTGCAAATTGTATGGAACTACCTTAGTCTTTGGCCGCGTCCAGCAATTTGCCGACTTGGTAATCTGAAACTTCCATCGCCTCGTGTAGGCGCTGGATGCGCGCGTGGAGCGAAGTGAATGCCTCGGCGAAGGCCGCGGTCTGGTCGTAGGCGATCAGGCGCTCGAGAGCGCCGAAGAACATCAGCCACCAGAGCCATTGCTCGAAGGCCTCTTGGTTGAACCAGAGGATGCCGCGATGGCGATTGACGCCTAAGTAGGCTTGCACCTCGCGCTGCCGCAGCGCCGCGTGGAGCATCCGATAGGCGCGATTGCCTTCTTTGACCTTAGCGGCCTCGGTTTCCTCTACTTCCTTCTCTACTTCCTCGTCCTCTTCTTCTTTCAGCCAATCGCGATAGCTCAGCAACATTTTGCAGACCGCGACGGAGCGCCAGGCTTCGTCCTCCGGCAGCTCCAGCTCCTGCATCGCATTGGCTAGGATCTTGCCCAGCAACCACTCATCGATCCAACTGCGGCTTATCTGAGCGTAGTCCTCCTCCGCGACCATCTTGCCCAGGGCGTGGGTGAAGAGCAGGCCGAAGATAGTTCCCCAAGTGCGCGCGCTGTTCGGCGTTGCTTCCGATTCGGCCTCCGGCGCCAACGGCGAAAGGACGTAGGCCATCGCGTCCTCATACGCCGCCCCCTCCCCCGCTTTCACATCCGCCAACTGCCCCGGCAACGAGAGCACGATTTCCAGCTTATCGCGGACCTCGGCCGCGATGACCTCCGGGTCGCCCGTCGGCTCGACGACGTCCTCAATCGCGTGCAGCAGATCCACCATCTTCTGCTCGACCTGGGCCAAGACCTGCTCGCTGGGCGCTTCGTACGCTTTCATCAGCCAGCGGAAGGCGGGCGCGCTGACCAACATGCGGAACGGTTGATGCACCGGCGCTAAGAACAGCTCTTTCAGCGCCTCATCGATGTTGGGCACGCCGCGACCGTCTAAGTAATCCGTGAGTTGCGCGTAGTGGCGCCACTCGTTATCGTACACCAGGCGGAAATCGATGTAGACGTGAATGTGATAGGCGTGCAATTCGGTGTAGAAGCCCTCGTCACAGAGCCGCTTGGCGTTGCGGATGTACTCCTGCCCATCAATGACGTCGCGGAAGATGAGGTAGGCTTCGGGATCACTGGGGATACGCAGGCCATCGGCCAATGTGCATTGCTCCAGATGCTTCTCCCCGTCCTCATCCTTGACGGCGAAGGCCGCCGAGGTGCGGATGTGCCCGCGCGTCTCGGCGTAGCGGTTGTGGTAGATGACCAACGAGCGCTCGCCGCCGGTGCTGTTGGAGTAGGCAAAGACGTTCTCATCCACCGCGCCGGAGGGCGTGAGGAAATCATAGAGGTGGAAGTTGTCCACCTCGGCGAAGAGGCGGCGCTTGTGCAGCAGCGGGAAAATCTCCCGCTCGTGGCGCTCCACCAGCCAGGGATCGGGTTTCTCGTCCCAGTAGGCGCGGCGGAACTCCATGCCGTACTTCTCCGCGTAGCCCTCGATCTGGCCGTGGCCGAACATCGGCAGGCCGGGCATCGTCGCCATCACGGAGCAGATGCCGAAGTATTTATCGCCCTTGCCGAATTGATCCATGGCGGTGCGCTCATCGGGGTTATTCATAAAATTGACGTAGCGCTTGAGGATTTGGGGATCGAACTCCAGCGTGTTCTTGATCAACTGGCGATATTCGGCATTCTTCTCGTCGCGCATCATGTTCATGAAAGCGCTGTTATAGACGCGATGCATGCCTAACGTGCGCACGAAGTAGCCCTCCATCAGCCAGAAAGCCTCAGCCAACAGGAGCGTGTCGGGCACCTCTTCCGCGACGCGATCCACGACCTCGCGCCAGAACTCCACGGGGAAGGCCGCGTCGAACTCCTCTTTGGTCATCCCAAAATCGGCGCGCGAGGGGATGTCCCCACCGCTGCCCGGCTCCGGGAACCACAGCCGCTGATAGTGCTTCTTGGCCAAGGTCATCGCCGCATCGAAGCGGATGATGGGCGAGCGGCGGGCCACATCCAAAATGGTCTGGATCACGGCCTCGCGCACCTCCGGCAGCAAGTAGTCGAGCTGCGCCGTGTCGTTCCACGGCATGCTGGTGCCGTCGTTGCCGTGATAGATGTAGCGCGTATCGCCCGTCCAGTGATCGACGCGCTTGAAGGCCACGGCGGCGTCGGTGCGGTCGTAGTAGTGGTCTTCGATGTAGATGCCCACGCGCTCATCGTCGCAGAGGTCCGGCCCGGTGTAGACGTATGAGGGGAATGGCGGGTAATCCAACTGGACAAACCAATCCGGATGATGAATGACCCAATCAGCATCGATGCCGACGTGGTTGGGGACCATATCGCTGGCCATGCGGATGCCGCGCTGCCAGGCGCGCGCTTTGAGCGTATCGAAGGCCTCCTCGCCACCCAGATCGTGGGCGATGCGATAGCCCTTGAGCGAATAGGCCGACGCCACCGCATCCGGATTTCCCATCATCTGCTTGATGCGCTTGGAGGCGTCGCTGCGCTCCCACAGGCCGATCAGCCAGAGGCCGGAGAAACCCCAACGCGCCAACTTATCCAGCTCCGCCTCCGGCACCTGATCCAGGCGCTTGATCTCGCGGTCGTACTCCTTGGAGAGCTGATCCAACCAGACGTAGGTGTTCTTGGCCAAGATGACGACGCTCGGCATCCAGTCGCTATCGGGGCTGAAATTCTCCGTCTCTTCATCCATCCCGCCGAACTCGTAGACGCGCGCCGGCCCCGGCCCGAAGCCGAAGAACATCTTCTCCTCCTCGGCCAGAAAGTCGATGCTGCTCAGCAGGCGGTAGAGGTACTCCCCCAGGAGCGATCCCCAGCGGCGGCGGATGTAATCCAACTGCCCCTCCAGCGAATGCGGGGATTCGATGGCCGGGCTGCGCAACATCTCGACGAGCGTTTGATTCTCCGGCCCAAAGCGCGGTTGCTCCGCGAAATAATCCCCCAACCCGCTAATCATCTGGGGATAGGCGGTGTTGCGCTCCAACGCCTCGTCGTCGAAGAGTTCCATAAAGGGCGAGAAAGCGGGGTTGACATTGGCCAGCCAGAGCGTGAGCATCTCCTCCAGCGCCACATAGCGGTGGGAAGCGCCATCGGTCTTGCCGGCCAGATACTCCTCCGGCGTCATCTCGCCCTGATAGACCGCGACGGGGGGAAAGGTATCGACGAAGGTGAGCAACGCCTTCTCCACCTTCTTGGGGCCAAGCTCTTCCTCCAAATGCTCCAGGGCGTCCTTCATCACCTCTGGATTTTTGCGTTGACGATAGAGGCCGATGACGTAGTGCAGGATCTCATCAATGAGGCCCATCGCGTTGATCTGGCCGGCGCGAACGGCCTGCTCTGGGAAATTGACTAAGTCGCGCTTGTCGTTGATTTTCTGCGCGAAGACGCGCGCGGCGTGGAAGTTCGCGAAGATCACGTTCCCGCTCAATCCGAAGAGCCGTTTTTCGAATTCGTAGCGGTCGCGGACGGCGCGGGAGACATGAAACTCGCGCAGGGCTGTGTCGATTTTTGGGGTACTTGGCATTTTGTTTCTCCTTAAATCATAACGCGAGGAAAGAAAGAAAGAAAGAAGAAAAGACAAAGCATCCGGCAGATTTAGAATTTTCCTTCATCTATTAGGAAACATAGGGTAGCGAGAGGCGCGGCTAATGCGCGGTTAATGAATGAAGGAAGCATCCCCAACGAAGAATCGATGACCGATCGGCGACTACC
>JBKHCQ010000019.1:0-20309 GCA_046541755.1 Anaerolineales bacterium
TGCGATTCATCCGCAGGCGCAGGCGGCCCAAACTCTCCCCTTGACAACCAACAAAGTTTTCGCTAAAATAGACGGTGTTGGACGTCATACGTTACAGTGTCGAAAGCCGAAAGTCCAAAACGCCGCATATCCGAACATCACTTGAAATCGAAGATCGAAGGTTGAAGCTGAAGTTGAAGTGAAACAAGGAAAGAAACACTGATGTTGACGAGAACGCGCTATCAGACCTGGCTGAATAATCACAATAATAATCAGCAACTCCATCGATGTGGAGGGGCCAGGTAGCGCTGCCTAGTTCGAGCGAGGTAAAGCCAGCTTCCGGTTCCGGGAGCTGGCTTTTTATTTTGTCACATTCGAGCGGGCGCGTCCGACCCCAGCAAACCAAGGAGGTGATGTGCGCCCAATAATTTTTGTCAGGTCGGGATAGGCTTGGGAAACTTATCCGGCCCAGTTCTTGACACCCAACCTATTATTCATATACTATCCTATGCTAGGGTAAGGAGAAGAGAGATGTCTGAGAAACTGATCGCACAAGCCAAAGCAGATAACATCCAATTTATTAGCCTCCAATTTACCGACATTGCGGGCACGATTAAAAGTGTCACGCTCCCCAGCGGTCAACTCAAAGAGGCGCTGACCGAGGGGGTCTGGTTCGATGGCTCCTCCATTGAGGGCTTCGCCCGCATTCAAGAGAGCGACATGGTGCTGGTGCCCGATCCGACGACCTACCGCGTTCTGCCATGGAGCGCGCCGGAACGCCGTCGCGCCCGCATCATCTGCGATGTCCATAATCCAGATGGCGCGCCGTCGCTGAACTCGCCGCGAACGGTGCTCAAAAATGTGCTGAAGGAAGCCGCGGCGCTGGGCTACACCTACAACGTGGGGCCGGAGCTGGAGTATTTCCTCTTCAAGCGCAATGGCGATACGCCCCTCACGCCCGTCCCGCACGATGTGGGCGGGTACTTCGATTTCTCGCCGCTCGATGAGGCGCAACAAGTCCGCAGCGAGATCGTTCTGGCGGCAGAAGCGCTGGGCATCGATGTGGAGATGACCCACCACGAAGTCGCCACCGGCCAGCACGAGATCGATTTCCGCTATGCGGACGCGCTCACCGCCGCCGACAACACCGTGACGCTCAAGTACACCATCCGCGCCATCGCGGCCGCGCACGGGCTGCACGCCAGCTTTATGCCCAAGCCGATCTTCGGCATCAACGGCTCCGGGATGCACGTGCACCAGAGCTTCGCCGATAAGGATGGCCGGAACAGCTTCTACGACGCCGATGACGCCTATCACCTCTCCGACGTCGCGCACCAGTTCATCGCCGGGCAGATGGCCCACGCGCGCGCGATGGCCGCCGTGACCTCGCCCACCGTCAACAGCTACAAGCGGCTCACGCCCGGCTACGAGGCGCCGGTCTACATCTGCTGGGCGCATCGCAACCGCTCCGCGCTGATCCGCGTGCCGGCGACGCGCGCGGGCAAGGAAGCGGCCACCCGCATCGAGCTGCGCTGCCCCGATCCCAGCACCAACGCCTACCTGGCCTTCGCCGTCACCTTGGCCGCCGGCCTCGATGGGATCAAGCGCGAACTGTCGCCCGCCGATCCGGTCAACGAGGACATCTATCATCTGACGCCGGCGCAACTGCGCGAGCGCGAGATCGGCACCTTGCCCGGCACGTTGGGCGAGGCGCTGGAGGAGTTGGCGGCGGATCAGGTTGTCCTTGATGCGCTAGGCGCGCCGATTACAGAGGCGTTCTTCCGTGCCAAATCGGTGGAATGGGAGACCTATCGCATTCAGGTCACGCCCTGGGAAGTCGAACGCTATTTAGATACAGCTTAACCGGTTAGCTTTGAGGTGCAACGCACTTTTTGGCTTAGGTAGTTCCGGAAATTCAAACCTTCCAAACCTGACCCTTTTTTGAGAAATTTATTTTCTTGGGACGGCCTTATCGCCAGGTATATATCGCACAAAGCGTTGTTTCTTCTTGCGTTTTAAGTGCGTTGCACCTTGATTTACTCAAATCCAACGATAATCCAACGATGAAATTACTTCGCTACACAGCCGCCGGTGGCGTCGTGACCAATCACGATTACTCGCAAACGCTGCTCCTGATCCGGCCGGAGCGCGATGAGGTGCGGCTGCCTAAGGGCCACATCGAGGCGGGCGAGAGTTTGGAGGAGAGCGCCTATCGCGAAGTCCAAGAGGAGACCGGCTATGGTGATTTGGAGATCATCGAGAGCCTGGGCGAGCAACTGATTGCCTTTCTGTTGGATGGCCAGGCCGTCCAGCGGACGGAGTATTATTTTCTGATGCGCGCGTTGAGCGATCAGCGGATCGAGCGCCCGCCCACAGATGCCGCCCAATTCTTCACCATCTGGACGCCGTGGGCGGTGGCGCAGGAGCATCTCACCTTCGAGGCCGAAAAGGTTTGGGTGAAGCGTGCGCTGCGTGTGCTGAGTCAAAGGGAATGGATCGCACTATGAATGAGACTGCTTCTTATATCGAACCCGACCGCGAGGAGATCTTGGAGATTCATCGCCGCTTAGTTGATGCCTACGGCGAACCCCAACCGCCCGCCAACCAAGATCCGCTGGCTGAATTGGTCAACACGATCCTCAGCCAGAACACCAACGACAACAACCGCGATCTGGCTTACGCCCAGCTTCGCGAGCGCTTGCCCACCTGGGCCGAGGTGCGCGACGCGCCCCCCGAAGAGGTCATCGCGGCGATCCGGCCGGCCGGGCTGGCGCCGACCAAGGGGCCGCGCATCCAAGGCGCGTTGCAAAGAATCACCGAGACGCAGGGGGAACTTTCGCTGGCGTTCCTACGCGATCTGCCCTTAGAGGCGGCCCGCGATTGGCTGGTGGAGATCAAGGGCGTGGGGCCGAAGACCGCCGCGATTGTGCTGCTCTTCGCGCTGGAGCGTCCGGCCTTCCCCGTCGATACGCACGTTCACCGCGTCACCCGCCGGCTCGGCCTGATCCCCGATACGACCTCGCGGGCGAAGGCCCACACGCTGCTGGAGGCGCTCGTCCCCCAGGAACTCTACTACCCCTTCCATATCAACATCATCACCCACGGGCGCGAAATCTGCCACGCCCGCGTGCCCAAATGCGGGGCCTGCATGCTCCAGGATATCTGCGATTATTATCAGAATCAACAGGAGGCGAGGGATGGCTGGTAAAAACCGCCAACGCTTTCCGCTCCTACTCTATCAAGCGCTCAGCCGCCGCTGGCTGTGGCCGGCGCTGTTGATGATCCCGGCGGGGGTCGCGCTCTGGTGGATGGCGCCCGGCGTCCCCGGCTTGGACCCGCGATATGCGCCCGCGGCTTTTATCATCTCCATCGTCGGCGCTCTCATCGCGATCTATGCCCTGTTGGCCCGTCGAGCGCACGTGCGCGTGGGCCAGGGATATTTTACCGTGCGCACACCGCTCATCCCCGTGGTCTTCTCCTACGCGCGCATCGAAATCCATAATCCCACCCAATTCAGCGAGATCCGCCCGCCGGCGGAAGAAAAGCCCGCCCGTCGCAGGCTTTATCGCGGGCTGTGGGGCAAGACCGTCATCGTCGTGGATCTGAAGAGCTACCCGGCGCCCAGGTGGTGGCTCAAGCTCTGGTTGCATCCCTACCTTTTTCATCCCCGCAAGCAAGCGCTGGTGCTCTCCATTGATGATTGGATGGCGCTTTCGCGCGCGTTGCAGACCAACCTCACCGCCTGGCGTCAACGGCGCCGCTGACGCGATAGATAAGTCATAAATTGAGCGCTCGTCTTTAGATAAGAACAAATTGCCCTGCACCAACCCGACTGGAGAAGTTATCCACAACTCGTGTCCACAACTTACCTACAAGATGTGGGGTATAGCTTCCCCGCAATCCCTATATTTATGGTATACAAAAAATGTTTTCCACAGGGATCGTGTGCAAGATAAGGACTCAGACATTTTTAAAGTTAACCCCCTATTTTCGCATTGCCACATCTGCTCTTTTTTGGTAAAATGGAGACGTCTTGGGAGGGTGAATCACCCAGCATCCCCAGATTCGAAGTTCCAGAAGAATCCATTTCGGACTATTGCCCACGCTGGGACTTTCTCTTAAGTAGAACCACACGATCAACATCACCGTATTTTTCGGAAGCTCATGGTATTCATTGAGGGTATTTTTATGCCTCACAAAAGCAAGGATAAATTATATGAGTAATGATAATCCGCAAAAGTTATGGCAAGCTGCTTTGGGCGAGCTAGAATTGCAAATGACCCGCGCGACGTTCGATACTTGGTTACGGGATACGCATTGCATCGGTATTGAGGAGGGCGACACTCTCATTGTGGGGGTGAAGAACGGCTACGCCGTCGAATGGCTGGAGAATCGACTGTACACCATGATTCAGCGCACGCTGCATCACATCACAGATAAGGAGATGCGGGCGCGATTTGTCGTCTGGGAGGCGCCCAAACAGACGGAACGACCGCCAGCCCTGCTTCACACCGAAGAGCACGAGATCCACACCGCGCCCGTGCGCGATCCCGGCCTGAATCTGGAGTACACATTCGAGAACTTCGTGGTCGGGCCGAGCAACCGCTTGGCGCAGGCCGCCTCCGAGGCCGTGGCCGAAGCGCCCGCCAAGGCCTACAACCCGCTCTTCATCCATGGGGGCGTGGGGCTGGGGAAAACTCACCTTCTCCACGCGATTGGTCACATGGGATTTCACCGGGGCCTGCACGTCCTGTACATCTCCTCGGAGACCTTCACCAACGATCTGATCGAGGCGATCCGCACACACACCACCGATCAGTTCCGCGAGAAGTACCGCACCGCCGATGTGCTGCTGGTCGATGACATCCAATTTATCGCCGGCAAGGAGAGCACGCAGGAGGAGTTCTTCCACACCTTCAACGCGCTGCGCGATACCCGCCGGCAGATCGTCCTGAGCAGCGACCGCCCGCCCAAGGCGATGGTGACGCTGGAGGAGCGCCTCCGTTCCCGATTCGAATGGGGCTTGATCGTGGATATTCAGCCGCCCGATTATGAGACGCGCATCGCGATCCTCCAATCGAAGGCGGAGAAGTTGGATGTGGAGGTGCCCAACGATCTGCTCAGCTACATCGCCACCAACATCGAAAGCAACATCCGCGAACTGGAGGGCGCGCTGAATCGGATGTTGGCGATGGCGCGCTTGACCCATCAGCCGCTCACGCGCCAGGTGGCCGAAGGCGCGCTCAACGACCTGTTGCCCAATCGGCCGGATGTCTCGGCGGGGCAGATTATCCAGACCGTGGCCTCTTACTATGGCCTCTCGGAGGACGATCTGCGCGGCTCGCGACGCACCCGGCGCATCGCGCGGCCGCGCCAGGTGGCGATGTACCTGATCCGCGAGGAGACCGACGCCTCCTTCCCGCAGATCGGCGCCGAGTTGGGCGACCGCGATCACACGACGATTCTGTATGGCTACGAGCGCATCCGCACCCGAATGGAGCAAAATGATGAGCTGCGCCGCGATGTGATGACGCTCAAGGGGCAATTGTACGGCTGAGGTGCGAGGACCTCGGCCCACGGAAATAACGGAAATAGATGATGCACGAAGCTCGCGTCAAACACCTAACTACCCGACACTTTTAGAAAACAGCTCACGGATTTTCACAGATCCCACGGATGACTCTACTGAAAGAAGGGACTATCTCACGCCAAGCCGCAAAGTTGCCAAGATTTTTAAGGTTTGACTTAATTTTATTCATCCAATCACTGTTTTTGAACACGAAAATTAACCTTTACCTTATTTTCCTTAGCGACTTTGCATCTTTGCGCCTCTGCGTTGGTTTTTTCAAGGGGGATAGATCAGATACAAGACCTGATCGGATTGGAAGATCCGTCAGGTCTTTTCTGTTTTTCTTGCCCAGCCTCTCACCGGCAATCGGCACATCACTTGAGTTCACCTTCCCTTTGGGTATAATGAAAGTGTCCTCTCAACGCGCATCCTGCAAGATGGTGTAGTAAAAAGTGAGGCCTAAATGAACAAGAAACGGGAAGATCTCAAGCAGCGCATCGCCAAGCTGGAGCAGCTCCTGAGCATCAGTCGGCGATTGAACTCCACGCTCCAGATGCGGCCCCTTCTCCAGCAGATTGTCCACTCGGCGCGGGAGTTGACGGACGCGGATGAGGCCTCGATTTTGCTGATGCGCAGCGATCAGACGTTGCACTTCGCCGCCGCCTCCGGGCCGCAGGCCAGTGTCCTCATCGACTCCACCGAGGTGCCGTTAGATGGCAGCCTAGCGGGCTGGGTGGTGAAAAATCGCGAGTTGCTCATCGTCGAGGACGCGCAATCCGACCCGCGCCATTACGCCATCCAATCCATCGATCCGACACAGTCCATTGTCGCCGTGCCGATGCTCTTCGGCGAGCAGGTCGTCGGCGTGGTGGAGGCGATCACCACGAAGACGCGCCACCGCTTCACGGATCACGACCTGGAGACCATCGAAACGCTGGCCAGCATCGCGGCGGTGGCCGTGGAGAACGCCCGCCTCTTCGAGCAGAGCGATTGGGTCGCGGAGGTCATCCACGAAATCCGCACGCCGCTCACGGCCATTCTCTCCTACGCTGAACTGCTCACCCGCCCTGGCATCGACGAGGCGATGCGCGAGCGCTTCGCGGAGATCATCCTCCAGGAGACCGAGCGGATCAACCAGTTGGCGACGGATTTCTTAGATCTGGCCCGCCTGGAATCGGGGCGGATTCAGATGGAGCAGGAGACCTTGGACATGGCAACCATCGCCTCGCTTTCGGCCAGCGTCATCCGCCCGCGCGCCGAGCAGCAGCGGCGCACGCTCAAGGTAGAGACGCCCGACGATCTCCCCAAGACCGTCGGGGATACGCATCGCATCCACCAGGTGCTCTTGAATCTCCTGAGCAACGCGGTCAAGTACTCCGAACCCGGCGATCAGATCACGCTCAAAGTCTGGCAGGAAGGAGATCGGCTCATCGCCGCCGTCGCGGATACCGGCCCCGGCATCCCGGAAGACCAGATTCCCCATCTCTTCCAGAAGTTCGCGCGCCTCCCCGGCAGCGAGCGGAAGGCACAGGGCACCGGCTTGGGCTTGGTCGTCGCCCGGCAGATCGTCGAGGCGCACAACGGGCAGATCTGGGTGGAAAGTGAGGTGGGCCAGGGGAGCGCCTTCTACGTCTCGCTGCCCATCATCGCGCCGCAGCCGGAGGCGGAGGTCGATTTCAATACGCCAAAATGAACGTCAAAATGATGAGAGTTCTGGATGAGATGCCACGGGGACAGCGGTCGATCCACTGGGTCGACCGTTCTGTTTTGGGTCTTTGCTAAGCAGGTGGATTTGGTATAATCGAATCGTAGCCATCTATCCGAATCACACCAGCACGAGGGAGGTCATGTGGAGCAGTTAATCACGGGGGCGAGGGCGCTACATATTCCAATTCAGCCGGAACATCTGCGGGCGTTCCGCATCTACCAGGAAGAGTTGCTGAAATGGAACGAGCGCTTCAATTTGACGGCGATCACGGACGATAAAGGGGTGCAAATCCGCCACTTTTTGGATTCGCTCTCGTGTTGCCTGGGGATGGGTTTTGGCGAGGAGTTGCGAGGCCAACGGGTCATCGATGTGGGGGCCGGCGCCGGATTCCCCGGCCTACCGCTCAAGATTCTCCAGCCCGGCATCCATTTGACGCTGCTCGAGGCGACGGGCAAGAAGACGCAGTTCCTGCGCTATCTGGTGGAGTGCCTGGAATTGGAGGGCGTCACCGTCATCCACGAGCGCGCCGAGACGTTGGGCCAGGAACCGGCGCATCGCGAGCGCTACGATTGGGCCATCGCCCGCGCTGTGGCCGACACGCCAATCCTGATGGAGTATCTGCTGCCGCTGGCGAACGTGGGCGGCCAAGTCCTGGCGCAGAAGGGCGAGGGCGCACCGGCGGAGGTGCAGCGCAGCGAGTGGACGATCAAGACGTTGGGCGGGCACGTGCGGCGCCTGGTCCCCGTCGAGCTGCACGGCCTCGCGGAGACGCGCTATCTCGTGTTGGTGGACAAGGTCGCGAGGACGGCGCCGAAGTATCCGCGCCGGCCCGGCATGCCCTCCAAGCGGCCGTTGACGGCGGACTAGGTCAATCGCACCCTTGCGAAGGTTGCGGATAGATCTTCAAGCCCCAAGCTCTGTGGCCTATCGAAAATACCTCTAACAACAGAAGCCTTTCGTAACCTTCGCAAGGTTTGGCATCGCACCCTTGCGAAGGTTGCGGATAGATCTTCAATCCCCAAGCTCTGTGGCCTGTCGAAAATACCTCTAACAACAGAAGCCTTTCGTAACCTTCGCAAGGTTTGGCATCGCACCCTTGCGAAGGTTGCGGATAGATCTTCAAGCCCCAAGCTGTGTGGACTATCGAAAATACCTCTAACAACAGAAACCCTTCGTAACCTTCGCAAGGTTTGCCTGCATCACAACAGCCCCAACCACCCCGCAATCGTATCCCCGGCGCCGGCCATGTTCATGGCGATGGGGAGGAGCAGGACGCCCATCGCGTTCATCCGGCGCGATCCCCAGAGCACGGGAATCAGGCCGATGCCGGTGGCGACCGCGCAGATGGCCAGGCCGCCCAGGCCCGTCATCGCCACGACGACGATCAGCAGGATGCCCAGCGTGAATAGGCTGATGGTCCGATAGCTGACGCGCGCCGTCAAGGCGATCACCACGCGCGTGAAGGCCAGCGAGAGGAAGAACGCCACCACCCCGGCGATCAACACGGCGGCGGTGGCCCAGTAGTAGGCCTCCGGCGTGTAGGTGCTGTACTGTGTGCTCACCATCCACGCCATCCCCCCGCGCGTGAGGTGCAGCCCCGGCACGAAGTAGAGCAAGAAGCCGCCCACGTAGTAGACGATCTTCGAAGCGCCCTGGGAGATGATAAACGCGCGCTCGTCGCGCTGCGCGGTGGCGTGTCCCGCCAGAAAGCCCCCAATCCCGCCGGTGACGACGGGGAAGAAGGCCGCGAAGAGGCCACCCATCACGCCGGCAGCTGTGCCCTGGAAGATCTTGTCGAGGGGCGCGTCCACGTCCCGCGCGATGTGCTGGGCCGGCAGTTCGATCCGCGCCAGCAGATTTTGGATCACCCACGGGACGGCGAACAGCCCCACGAAGGCGGGCAGCAGATTCTGATAGGAGACCTCCACCGGCACCAGCGAGCGATACATCAGGACGAAGCCCAGCAGGCCGGAGAGCAGGAACGTCACCAGCCCCGCCGTGAGCGATTTCCAGCCCTCCCACCAGCGCGCCCAACCCGCGGGCGCCCGTCCCGTTCCCTTGGGCCACTCGGAGAGCAACATATAGGCGATGATCGTCCATAAGATCCAGGCCAGGTGGGGACGCAGGATCTCGCGGATCATCGGGAAGATGCGGGAGGCGACGGGCGTCATCAGCACCAGGGCCGCGATCCCGCCCAGGCCGCCGACGCCGGTGAGCACGACGGCCTCGTAGCCGCGCTGCTGGAGGAGATATTTCTGTCCCGGCAGCACGATGAAGACGGTGCTATCATCGGGCGCGGAGAGGAAGATGCTGGGGATGGTGTTGAGCATCGCGTAACCGGTGATCATCCCCAAAAAGAGAAAGGCCATCGCCTCCGGCGGCAACACGGAGGAGAGCGGATCGCGCAGCAGGATCAAAAATCCGGCGACGTTGTAGATGTGCAGCGCGGGCACCAACGCCAACAGCGAGGCGGCCACCGCGCCGCCGATGGCCCAGAGCAGGAGCATCGGCAGCGATGTCATGGCCCGGCCTCCTCTTGGCCAGCGCGCCAATCGTAGGGGGATCGCGGGATCAGTTCCAGTTCGCCCTGATACGATTCGACCGTTCCCATCACCTCGACGGGCAGGCCCGCAGCGGGCGCCGGCGTGACCTCCACGGCGATGTTGGACCAGAGCAGCACGGTGATCGCGCCTGTGCCATCATTCAGCGGGATTTTGACGCCGGCGGAAAAGCCATCCGGCTCGCCCAGGACGCCACGCAGGCGCACGACGCGCCCCACGTCGTTCTCCGTCAGCTCGGCGATGCTCACCCAGGGGATTTCCGGCGCCGCCTGGACGATCTCCACATCCGCCGGCCGATTCGGTACCAGCTCCAACTCGCCCTCGTAGAGGTGGATTTCGCCGCTGGCGATGATCTCGGCGCCGATGTCCAACGCCGTCGGATCAGATAGCTCGCCGTAGACGCTATCCCACAGCAGCAGGATGATCTGCGCCGTGCCGTCATCGACGACGGCCTTCATTCCGCCGCTGAAGCCGCCCATGGCGACGACACGCCCTGCGATCTGGACCCGCGCGCCTTCATCGGCCTCCGAGAGCTTGCCCACGGCGTGCGTTTCTATCGCCGGCTCGGTAATCTCCGGCGCGGCGTCCAGGGGGTGCAACGCGATGTCCGCCACATCGACCAGCGTGAGTTGGGGTGTATCCTGATAAAGCGAGACCGTCCCCGCCACCGCGATGCCCTGGCCGGAGATGATCTCCGGCAGCGCGCCGGTCGTGGTCGTGATGATCTCCTCCACCGCGACGGCGATCTCGCCGGTGCCATCCCGCACATTGATGATGGTCAGGCCGTCGAAGGGCGAGTAGACGTCTTGCACCTGGCCGTCCACGCGCACGCGCAAGCCCTCATCCAAGAGCGTGATCTCGCCGATGTTTAACGCAACAGGATCAGGACGACGCAAGTCAACGTGCTCCGGGACGTTGAGCGTGAGGGAGACAAAATCCTCGCGGATGCGCAAGGTGCCCGCGACGGTGATCGCGTCGCCCGGCGCGGGGATCTTCCCCGCCGCCAGCAGCGCCTCGGTCACATCGCGGTAGGCCGAGACGCGCACCTCGCCGCTCTCATCCGTCACCCAGAAGCCCAGATATTGGCTCTCTGGGTCGTAGGTGAGATTGCCCGTGATCCGCCCGGCGACCTTCACATAGGCCATATTCATCGTGCCCTGAGCCTCGGCGGCGGTGACGAGCGGAATCTCGGTCGTGCGCGCTAAGAGCCACAATCCCAGCAGCCCGACCGTCGCCAGGAGCACGGCGGTGCCCTTGACCCAGCGCACGGGAATCCGTCCTTTCATCTCCGCGCCGCAATAGGGGCACGTCTCGTAAGGGCCGACAAATCGGCCACAACTGGGGCAGTGAGCGCCGGTTGCGGCCTGGCGTTCTGTGTCGGAGTTGACAGACGTCATATTCACGCTCCTTCAAAAGTAGTCAGGTAGTCCTTAGTCCGGTAGTCAAACCGTCAGAAACTTCGCGCCTTTGCATCTTTGCGCCCTGGCGTTGAGAGTTTCGGTCGTCGCGAGTAAAGAACCGCTCCTGCTTCCAATCCTTGTCTTCGCTTCCGGATCTCTCTCATTCCGTCTCTGAATCACCGCTCGCGACCTGCCACGCCAGCTCGTGCTGGTGCAGCCAGACGCGATAGGCGACCTCTTTGAAGGCCGGCAACAGCGGGTCCTCCGCCGGGACGTTGATGATATAGCCGCCGGCGTTGATGCGAAAGCTCTGAGCGGCCAACAACAGCTCGCGCGCGATCTCCAAGCGCCGGGGATGCGTCGGCGCGGCGGCCAGATCGTAGATGAACTGGTACTTCGGAAGCGATTTGTAGAGGATGTAGCCCACGAGCCGCCCCTGTTCCCAGTAGCCCAGGCCGTGCAGATCTGGGGCGCGATGCCGCAGGGAGGCCAACTCGCGCTGCCACGGGGCCTCGAAGGTGTGAAAGTCGGCGTAGTGAGCGAGCAGCGTGGCGGGCACGGCGCGGCGAATGGCCGGCGGCGGCGTCACGATCTCGCGATGGCTTGCCTGTTGGGTCAAGACGAAAAGATCGCGCGCGTAACGAAACCCCAGTTGTTGATAGAGCGCTGCGCCGGCGGCATTCTGAAAGAGCACCTCCAACTGAAGAACGCGCAATTTCAACCCGCGCGCTGTCACCTGAATTTGATGTAGAAGCTGCCGCGCGATCCCCTGCCGGCGCCAGCCGGGGCGCACGCCCACGCCGCTCACCCAACCGCGATCCCCGCGCCGGGCTATCATCGCGATCCCCACCGGCGCGTCCCCATCCATCGCCACCGCCGAGGCCTGGAGATCGACATCCTCCACCTCGCACATCTGCTGGAATTGCTCGCCATCCAGCCAAATGGGGAGGTAATAATCGGCATAGGCGTGGTTCAACACAAAGGCCAAACTTTCGAGTGAAAGTTGCGCGGCTGGTACTAATGTGATGGTTTCGTTACTCATATCCCCCCTCAGCATCTATCATCGTAATCATAGCATCGAAGAAATGAAAATACAATTTTCCGATGGGCAGATGGACTGAAAAGCATCCCCCGGCGCAAAATGGTTTTTGTGCATCTTCAAAACAGCGGTATAATACGGATAGAAATTTATTTTCACACACGGGGAATTCCTAGGAGGCAGAGAATGGCAGCGGAGATTCAAATTCGCAAGGCTCAATTCAAAGATACTGATGACATTGCCGCGCTTATCAACCGCGCGCGCCCCGGCGAGACGATCGGGAAGATGGACGTCGCGGAGCGCTTCAGCCAGGTGGGTTTCTTGCTCGCCGAAGCTGCGGGCAATATCGTCGGGCTGATCGGTTGGCAGGTGGAAAATCTCGTCATCCGCGTGACCGATTTCTTGATCTCGTCTCAGGTGGATCGCGTCGCGGTCGGCGAGGCAATGATCGCGGCGATGGAGGAGGCCGGCGAGGAGTTACAAGCGGAGGCCTCGCTTCTCTTTCTCCCCCCCGATCCCAGCAATGACCTGCTCGGCTATTGGCTGCAATTCGGTTATCAGCGTCAGCCGGTCGACGAACTCCCCAAAGCGTGGCGCGAGGCAATCACGGAATGGAATCCTGAAGCCTCGGGGGCGATGGTTAAAATCCTGCGCGAAGATCGCGTGATGCGTCCGATATAGATGTAGAAGTAGATGATTAGATGACGTGAGATGATAGACTTTAACAAGGAGTTTCTTATACAATGGATATGGTAAAGCGTTTTATTAACGAACATCCGCAAATAGCCTCGTGGATCGTCTTGTCGATGGGTATGGTAGCGATTCTGGTCTGGTCCGCGCGGGACGTCGGCCTATTGACCGGCCAGTGGATCGCGCTCATCTTAGCGACCATCGGCGTCGCCGGCCTCTCGGTATGGATCATCGGCTGGGAGGATGAGGAACTGGAGCGGGACGTCAGCGATGCGGAGAGTAACGCGGACATGGAGATCACGGCCTGAAGCGACGCGAGAAGGCGCCCCTGCCAAATTCTGGACTCCACACATCATATCATCGCGATCATGGCGCTTTCAAGGCTCGATTATCGTCCCCAGATAAGAACCCTGGGGACGTTTTCTGTCTTAGGTTGTCCCTTATCGCAAGATGCCCTATAATCTCTATAAATGACTCTACTGAAAATGACTCTACTGAAAGAACTCTAAAAATCCGATTTTTTAGAAATTTACTACTAGATGTAGGTTTTTCGCGCGTGAATTTCATATATGTAGTAGGTTGCGTGCGTAAAAATCGGATTTTTGACCTTTTTTCAGGGGAATCATAAATATAAAGAATACAGAAGGTAACCGTTTAGTCTTATGAGCAACGCTCCCAACCCTCGTCCCCGGGGACGGGACTGAGAGCTTTTTTGAAGTTCTGGGAACATCCACTCACGTAACTAAACAGATACTACAGAAGCAATGGTTGGAGGTAACACTTGGTCGAAGAACAACTAGCATCGGAGCAGATAACGGACGTGCCTTTCGATGAGGATCTCACCGAAGATGAACCATCGTTAAGGCGCTCATTTGGCGTGCATTCGTGGCTCCAAGATACGCTGGAAACCCTCCTGCTGGCCATCATTCTCTTTCTCGTCATTAATACTTTGACCGGCCGATACCAGGTGCACGGCCAGAGTATGGAGCCGAGTTTGCACGACGGCCAATATCTATTGGCGAGCAAGGTCACCTATTGGCTGCATCCGCCCGAACGCGGCGATATTGTCGTGCTCGATCCGCCGGGCGAGCAGAGCGACGTGCCTTACATCAAACGCCTGATCGGTCTGCCGGAGGACATCATCGCAGTGCGCGATCGGCGCGTCTGGGTGAACGGCGTCCCGCTGATCGAGCCGTACATCGATGCGCCGCCTACCTACATTGATGAATGGCAATTGGGAGAAAACGAATATCTGGTCCTGGGCGACAATCGCAATCATTCAAGCGATTCTCACGCCTGGGGGCTGCTATCTCGCGATCGTATTCTGGCTAAGGCGGTCTTTAGCTACTGGCCGCCGGAGCATTGGGGTGTGATTCCCCATCATCCCTACACAGAATTGGAAACCTCGCAATCACAATAGCACGCCAGCATACCTACAAGGAGCCGTGCTTTTAAAGAAAATTCATAGGGGGATGCAAGACTGGTGACCTGTCAAAATCCAATTCAACAAGAGAAATTACAAGATACACTAACGGAATCCTACGCCGCCGAAAGCGCAGAGAGCGGATCAGAGGCCAGCGCATGGTTGCGAGATTTGTTGGAAACGCTGATCTTAGCCCTGCTGATCTTCGTCATCATCAACACCCTCACCGGCCGCTACGAGGTGCAATCCATCAGCATGGAACCGACCCTCCACGCCGGGGAATATCTCATCGTCAGCAAAGTGGCCTACTGGATTCACCCGCCCGAACGCGGCGACATCGTTGTGCTCGATCCGCCCCAAAATCGCAGCGAAATCCCCTACATCAAGCGCATCGTCGGCTTACCCGGCGAGCAGATCGAGGTGCGCGATGGCCGGGTCTTCATCAACGGCATCGCCCTGAACGAGCCGTATGTCAGCGGCCCGCCGCGCTATCCCGCCGATCAAATCCTCAACAACAACGAGTACTTCGTGCTGGGCGACAATCGCAACAATTCGAGCGACTCTCATATTTGGGGCGTGTTGCCCGCCGATAACATCATCGGCAAAGCTGTCTTTCGATATTGGCCGCCGGAAAAATGGGGGCTGATTCGACATTACACATTTCCAGAATTGGAGGTCAATTTATGAAACGCAGCAAACTGGCACGCTACATAGATCATACCCTGTTGAAACCCGATGGCACGCCGGCCCAGGTCGAACATCTGTGCGAAGAGGCCCTTGAGCATCACTTCGCTTCCGTCTGCGTGAACCCCGTCTTCGTCCCCCTGGCCGCCGCGAAGCTCCAGGGCAGCGACGTCGAAGTCTGCACCGTGGTGGGCTTTCCCCTCGGCGCAACCAGCACCGCCTCGAAGGTCTGCGAGGCGGAGATCGCTATCGCCCAGGGCGCGACGGAGATCGATATGGTGCAGGCCGTCGGGCTGCTCAAGGCCGGCGAGCACGACCGCGTCCGCGAGGATATCGCCGCCGTCGCGGCCATCTGCCACGCCCACGGCGCCGTGCTCAAGGTCATCCTGGAAAACGCCCTGTTGACCGACGAGGAGAAGAAAGTCGCCTGCCGACTGTGCCAAGAGGCCGGCGCGGACTTTGTCAAGACCTCGACCGGCTTCGCGAAGAGCGGCGCTACCATTGAGGATGTCATCCTGATGCGGGCCGCCGTCGGCCCAGAGATGGATATCAAAGCCGCCGGCGGCATCCACGCCTACGAGGAAGCGCTGGCGATGATCGAGGCCGGCGCGACGCGCATCGGCGCCAGCGCCAGCTTGACCATCATCGCAGGCGCCCCCGAATAATCAACTTTCCCATCCCTGATTTTTTATCAGCAGATTAAACGGATTTGCAGCGCGCGTCTTTGAATCTGCGTAACAGTTTAGTCTTATGAGCAACGCTCCAAGCCCTCGTCCCCGGGGACGGGGACTGAGAGCTTTTTTGAAGTTCTGGGAACATCCACTCACGAGACTAAACAGATACGAATCTGCTTAATCTGCTTAATCTGCTGAAGGAGACAACCGATGGCAGACAAAGCGCCAAAACCCAAGATTGATCGCAAAGCGCGAGTGCAGAAGCCGCCGCATCACGCCCGGATTCGCCCGCCGCGCGCGCGGGTTCGGGATTTTGAGGAGGTGGTCATCCCCTACACGCGCGAGGAAGCGATGCTGGAGGCCTCGCGTTGCCTCCAATGCGCCGCCGCGCCGTGCCAGGCCGCCTGCCCGCTGGATAACGACATCCCCCGCGCCCTCCGCCTCATCGAAGCGGGCGAAATTGTGCCAGCGGCGGCGGTCTATCGCGCGACCAGCGTCATGCCGGAGATCTGTGGTCGCATCTGCCCGCAGACCCTATGCATGGAGGCCTGCACGCTCCATCGAATGGGGAAGCCCATCGACACCCGGCGGCTGGAGGCCTTCGCCGCCGATACCCAACGGGAGACCGTCCGCGTGCCCCATCCCACACTCCCCGCGCCCACCGGCAAGCGCGTGGCTGTCGTCGGCGCCGGGCCGGCCGGCCTCACCGTGAGCGAGCATTTGACGCGGCGCGGTCATACCGTCGTAGCCTACGAAAAGCGCCCCCATCCCGGTGGCCTGCTGCGCTACGGCATCCCGCGCTTCAAACTCAACCGCGAGGTGGTCGCAGCCAAGGTCACGTGGTTGGAGCAATTGGGGGTAAAGTTCCGGTGCAACACCACGGTGGGGCGCGATGTGACGTTTGATGAGCTGCGCGAGCAATACGACGCGGTCTTTATCGGCATCGGCACCCCCCAGGATTTCTCTCCCGGCATTGAGGGGGAAGAGCTGGCCGGCGTCTACACCGCCACCGAATTCCTCGTGCGGGGCAATGAGCCTGATCCCGATCCCAGCTTCAAAGTAGGGCCGCGCGTGCATGTTTTAGGCGGCGGCGATACGGCCATCGATTGCCTCCGCACCGCCCTGCGCCTCCCCGGCGTCACCGACGTGACCTGCTACTATCGCCGCAGCGAGGCGGAGATGCCCGCCCACGAGCAGGATTATCATTATGCACTGGAAGAGGGCGCGCGCTTCGAATGGTTGGCGTGCCCCACGCACTTCTGGGGCGATGACGCGGGCCGTCTCCGCGCGGCGACCTATCAGCGCATGGAGCTGTGCGAGCCGGACGAGAGCGGGCGCTTCTGGCCCGTCCCCATCCCCGAAGCGACGTTCACTGTGGAGGTGAACACCGTCGTCCTGGCCCTGGGCTATCGGGGGGACGCGGCGTTCAACCGGCGCGCGCCGGAGTTGGAAACCAAATGGCATCATCTCATCAAGGTGGACGATGAAGCTACCGGCCGCACCAATCTGCCGGGCGTCTTCGCCGCCGGGGATGTGGTGCGTGGCGCCGATTTGCTCGCGCCGACGATTGCCACCGCCGCCCAGGTCGCCGGCGTCATGGACGCCTATCTCCAGAAGAAATAGCGCCTCTCCAAAACACAGTTATTTTCGATTCGGCCGCCGCTGAGCATTTGTCCTTTCTGTTGGTCATCGGCGGCGAGGCCTAAACGCGACTCCATCTTGTTCCATCTTGCTTCATCTTGTTCCATCCCCGACTGACAGGGAACAGACATCTCTTTCAGTGGGATGGGTTTGTTGGATTTTGCCGGGCATCTCCCTAAGCGGCCCTAAAAGCAGCGGGGATGTGTGTGTTTGGGGGAAAGCTTTACCTAATTATCTAGAGAAATAGCACTATGCAAGATGCTCGATCTGTGGTATTCTGTATTTTACGCTGTTTTGAGTCTTTCCCGAGGAGGTTGTAACCCCTTCTTGATTAATAAAGACACTTCGGCTTATCAAGATGATGAAAGGAGGTGTTGTAACAGCGTGTTTTAGATGTTGTATAAGAGATTTACCCCGAAGAAGTACACTTTCCAAATCAAATTAGGAGGAGAAAATCTATGCGTAAGCAACTGGTTAGCTTTTTGAGTATCTTGGTGTTGATGAGCCTGCTATTGACGGCTTGCGGGGGCGGCGCGGAAACGCCGACCGAGGAAGCCACCGAAGCCCCAACCGAAGAGACGACGGAGGAACCAACGGAAGCGGAAGAACCCACGGAAGAGGAGTCAGCCGGGGTCATCGGGATGATCACCGATATGGGCGGCGTGGACGACAAATCCTTCAACGAGATGGCCTGGAAAGGGATGCAGCGCGCTGAAGAAGAATTGGGCGCAAATGTTTCCTACCTCGAATCTCAGCAGCAGACGGACTACGCCACCAACATCACCCAGTACGTCAGGCAGGAGGTGGATTTGATCATCACGGTTGGTTTCTTGCTGGCCGATGCCACCGCCGAGGCGGCGCAGGAGTACCCTGATATGAACTTCGCCATTGTCGACCACAGCTTCGAGGGCGCGTATGACAACGCGCGCAGCCTGACCTTCGGCACCGACCAGGCCGGCTTCTTGGCCGGGTACGCGGCGGCGGATGCAACCGAAACCGGCATCGTCGCGACCTTCGGCGGCATCAACATCCCGCCCGTCAGCATCTTCATGATCGGCTTCACCTCCGGCGTGGATTACTACAATGAGGTCAACGGCACGGACGTCGAGGTATTGGGCTGGAGCAACGAGACCTACGAGGGCGTCTTCGTGGGCAACTTTGAATCCACCGACGACGGCCGCCGGGTAGCGGAGGAGTTCCTCTCGGAAGGCGCGGACGTCATCATGCCCGTGGCCGGCCCCGTGGGACTCGGCTCCGCGCAAGCGGTGCAGGAGCACGGCGATGCGTGGATCATCGGCGTGGATCAGGATTGGACGCTTAGCGCGCCGGAGTACGCGGATGTCATCCTCACCAGTGTGATGAAGAACATTGATGTGGCCGTCTACGACACCATCAGAAAAGTTATCGATCCCGATTTCGGCGGCTTCGACGGCGAGGTCTACGTCGGCACCTTGGAGAACAACGGCGTTGGATTGGCGCGCGTGAAGAGCGACGCGGTCAGCGACAATCTTTCCCAGGATTTGGACGGGATCAAGCAGCAGATCATCGATGGTGAATTGACCACCGGGTGGAACGACTATCTGGCAAGCCTCGGGCAAGCGCCTGAAGAGCCGGAAAATGAAGAGGTCACCGTGGGGATGATCACCGATATGGGCGGCGTGGACGACAAATCCTTCAACGAGATGGCCTGGAAAGGGATGCAGCGCGCTGAAGAAGAATTGGGCGCAAATGTTTCCTACCTCGAATCTCAGCAGCAGACGGACTACGCCACCAACATCACCCAGTACGTCAGGCAGGAGGTGGATTTGATCATCACGGTTGGTTTCTTGCTGGCCGATGCCACCGCCGAGGCGGCGCAGGAGTACCCTGATATGAACTTCGCCATTGTCGACCACAGCTTCGAGGGCGCGTATGACAACGCGCGCAGCCTGACCTTCGGCACCGACCAGGCCGGCTTCTTGGCCGGGTACGCGGCGGCGGATGCAACCGAAACCGGCATCGTCGCGACCTTCGGCGGCATCAACATCCCGCCCGTCAGCATCTTCATGATCGGCTTCACCTCCGGCGTGGATTACTACAATGAGGTCAACGGCACGGACGTCGAGGTATTGGGCTGGAGCAACGAGACCTACGAGGGCGTCTTCGTGGGCAACTTTGAATCCACCGACGACGGCCGCCGGGTAGCGGAGGAGTTCCTCTCGGAAGGCGCGGACGTCATCATGCCCGTGGCCGGCCCCGTGGGACTCGGCTCCGCGCAAGCGGTGCAGGAGCACGGCGATGCGTGGATCATCGGCGTGGATCAGGATTGGACGCTTAGCGCGCCGGAGTACGCGGATGTCATCCTCACCAGTGTGATGAAGAACATCAACGTGGCGGTCTTCGACTCCATTAAGCAGGTCGCCGCGCCCGATTTCAGCGGCTTCGACGGCGAGGTCTACGTCGGCACGTTGGAAAACAACGGTGTCGGCTTAGGCCCGATCGCGGATGGCGCGGTTTCGGATGAGGTGTTGGAAGCGTTGGATGACGTCAAGATGTTGATCATCCGGGACGAGTTGGACACTGGGTGGTCTGGCTATCTTGAGTCTTTGAGCGAGTAAGAGATCTGGGTGGGGAGGCGGTGGCGACATCGCCTCCCTCGTTTTTATCCTCTAGCGATTGATCTGGCATAGAGCCGAGGTTGAGATGATGCCCCGGATCGGCAAATGACAATATCCTGAAAAATTCAAACGTGAAGCGCTCAAGGCGAGGGCGAAATTGACCCGCCGCGCGCTTTGCGTTTCGTGTTTTAAGAGAGGTATGGGTTGTAGTAGGTTAATTTTGGGTTTGGATGTTCAGAAATCTCAAAAAACTCTTAGGCCCCGTCCCTGGGGAACGAGGGCTTGGAGCTTGGCTCATAAGACCTCATTGTTACCACAATTCGTTTATTTCTCTTTTCAATTTT
>JBKHCQ010000020.1:0-19753 GCA_046541755.1 Anaerolineales bacterium
ATCCTCTAAAAAGGAGCTATGACTGACTATCTGAAGTTATACAATGAAGAAATCCTGACCGGCGAGTTAAATTATCGCTGGGTCAAGCCCCAACGGCCCGCGCCGTTGAGCTATCAACCGGATTGGACGCGCCTCACGGAAACGAATGTCATCGCATATCTGGCTGAACAGATCGACAATGCCGAGTGGCGCGTCGCGCATATCCGGCGTCAAATCCGCCGGCTAGGCCTCAAACCGGAGGGGCGCGCGCGCGTGAAGCTGGCCCGTCAGATGTTGGAGGCGTTCTTGGACCCCGCGCACTTGCAGCCAGAGGTGCAAAATCTGCCCGAAGAGGAGCGGATCTACTACACCTACCTCCTGCTCTATACCGAACTTGAGGATTGGCAAACCCACCCCGTCGAGATAACCAAACTCTACACTTTCACCACACTGCTGGAGGATTTGCACCACAACGTCGCCCAACGTGGCTTGGTCATCGAGACGCCCGGCGGCGGCTCGTTGCTCCCGGATGGGCTGCTCCGCATGCTCCCGCCGTTGGCGATCCCCTTCGATGTCGCGGCCGAGGGGCCGCCGTCCGCGAGTTATCGCCGAGACCCCCAAGAGATCGGGATGTACATCCAGCAATTTTTAGGGATGTTGCAATCTCAGGCCTTCGAGTTGACGTCGCGCGTCCAATGGCATCTACCGCGCCACACCTACATGCAACAATATCAAATCTGGCCGCCCACGCCGGAGAGCGCGCGGCAGATCATCGAAAGCAGGAATTACCAGGGCATCATCGAGATGCTCCCCCCGACGCCCGAACCACAGCCGGAAGCGCTGCAAGCGTGGCAGGATGCGCTAAATCTATCGGCGTTTGAAGTGGAATTCCTCTATCACCTCCTGCGTCCCAGCACGATGGTCCGCCCCGGCAGCCCCGTCACTGTGGATACCAAGCTGATCCAGAAGTGGCTCCAACTGCCGCCGGGCGAACAGATCGTTCACCTCTATCACTTCTACCAAGAGATGGAATCATGGGCGGCGTGGTGGCAGCACTGGCGCGCGGGCAAAATCCAGGTGCGCTGGAACTACCAACATCCATGGGGCATCAGCGAGGTGAGCCGCCTCATCATCCGCACCCATCTGACGTTGCGTCACGTGATCCTCTCGGTGCTCTCCTTCCTCCCTCAACAGTCGTGGCTCTCCGTCGCCAAAGTCACCGACTTGCTCCTGCGCATCTATCCCCAGGCCAAAGTCCTGACACCCCATATCTCTTTGGACATCACAACCCCCGATGGGAAGTGGCGGGATGTGATGCGCCTGGCGCTGATGGACATCCTGCGCGGGCCGCTTTTCTGGCTCGGATTGGTCGAACTGGGGCCGGATCTGGATAAGGCGACCGCCTTCCGGCTCTCGTATGTGCAGGATATTCAGTGGCAGCGCATCGATACCTGTCAAATGCCCGCGCATACGTCGCTCAAGCGAGATGCCTTGACCTATGTTCCAGAGACTCAGACGTTGGTGATTCAGCCGCCGGCCAGCGCCGGGCTGATCAAAAACGTGCAACAGTGGGCCATCCCCCTCGGATTGCGCGAGCAGGCGTTGCAATACAAGCTCAATCTCAAGCAGCTTCACAGCGTCTTCGAGCGCGGCGAGACGCCCGAGACGCTGGCCGAATCCTGGACTTCGGCGCTGAGCTTCGAGCCGCTGCCCGAAATCCAAGCGTGGTGGGAGCAAGGATGGGCGCGCTACGGCCACATCCGCCTCTATCCCGGCCAATCGGCGCTGATGGTGCAGGACACCTTCGCCTTGCAGGAGGTGCAGGTCGCCGTCCCCGATGTGCAAGAGGCAATTTTAGGCCTGGTCACGCCCAAAGTCGCCCTCCTGGAATCCAAGGCCGTCGATAAGATTCTCCAGGCGCTGGAGAAGCAGGGCTACATCCCCAAGGAGGAGCACTAAGATGGCATCGCTACGCACTTCATTGCATAGCTACCACATGGATATCGTCCGCCAGATCGCGGAGCATATCGGCGTGACGCTTCCCAAATCCCAAGTTCGCAAAGCGTTGCTGGTGCGCGCCGTCGCGGAGAAAATCCAGGAGCACGCCGGGTCGGAGACCTATATCCAGTCGCTGCCGGCGGCGGAGCGCGGCGCCTTGGGCGTCATCTTGCAAAAAGGCTCGCCGCTCCAACAGCACGATATCGTCATGCCGCTGCTGCTGGCCCGCCTGCTGCCGGTCACCGGATCGCATCCCGACGCTTTGGCCTCCGCCGGCCAATCCGTACTGCGCAGCCTCCTCCGCAAAGGCTTGATCGTCAACCTCACGCCGCCCCGTAGCGGCACTAAGCGCACCCTCGATGCCGTGATCACCGTCGAGATGCCGCCCGAGGTCGCGATCCGACTTCCGCGCGCTCTGCTCCCCTTCCCGGAGCCGCAAGAGAAAACGCGCGTGGCCGACGCCCCGCCCATCATCGAGACGGGCGATGTGGAACGTTTCATTCGCCGCCTCTTCCTCTTCTGGGCGGAGCTGTTGCAGGCGCCGGCCAAACAGCTCAAGGCCGGCGGGATGTACAAGCGCGATATCCGCCGCGTGGGGGAAAGCTTGGGCTTAGATATCAAGCAGCACGAGGAGGATCTACGCTGGTTATATAGCTTCTTGAAAATTATGAACCTGGTGAAGATCAAGAACCGCGAGATTTACGCGCGGGAGGATGGCGCGGTGATGCGTTTCTGGGATGCCTCCTCGGTACAGCAGGTCGACGAGATGTTACGCGCCTATCGGCGCTGGCCAGAGCCGCTGGAGGTACAGGAGCAGAAGTTGTACAGCTATACGTACTACTCGCGCGGGCCAAGCTATCGGCCGGAGCACGAACTGCGCGCGGAGGTCGTGCAACTGCTGCCCAAGCTGGCCCAGACCACCTGGACGCCCCTCTCGCTTTTGATGGCGTTCCTGAACGGCGGTACGCCTGGCCGATTCCTCTACTCGGACACATCGCTCCAGGGCCTAGAGCGCAATTTGCGCTGGTACTATTCCAAAAGATCGGATGATTTTCTTACGGTCATCGGAGAACTGGAACGCGATGTCGCCATCCAGATTTTAGAGGAGATGCAGCGCTTCGGCTTTATCTCGCTGGGATACGAAAAGGGCGAGAGTGAAGGCCAGGGCGAAAAAGCGGCGCGTTCCCTGTCCGCGTTGCAGGTGACGCCCATTACACGGGCGCTTCATCAGGATAAGGCTGTGCCCCAGGAGGAGGGGGTCTGGCAAATCGTCCTTCAGCCTGATTTCCAAATCTTGGCGATGGGGCCGGCGCCGCTTTCGGTGCTGGCGCAATTGGAGTTGATGGCCGAGCGCGAGAAGGTCGGCAAGGGCGTGATCGAATATCGGCTGACCCGCGAGAGCGTCTACCAGGCATTTCAGCGCGATTTCACCGAGAATCGGCTGCGCGAGTTCTTAGATGAGATAACCGAGCAGCCGTTGCCGCAGAACGTCGCGCGCTCGCTGGAGGAGTGGGGCGCGCAGCACGAGCGAATCGTCCTCCGCCGCGATATTTGCATCCTCCAGGTGGATGAGGCGGAAATTTTAGAGATGCTTTTGAAGGATGAGAAGATCCATCTGTATTTGAATCGCTTAGATGAGCGCACCGCCTGGACGCCCTCCGCCAAGGCCGCGAAGGTCAGGGAGCGGCTCTGGGAGCTGGAGTACCTGCCGACGGTCTCTCACGGCCCAGAGAAGGATCTCCCGCGCAGCTTGCAGTGGGATGACAACGTCCTCCGACCGCGCCATCCGCTGCCCAGTCTCTACGTCACCGGGACGATGCGGCGCATCGCCGACGAGGTCGATGGCCATTGGGAACTCACCTCGGATAGTGTGGAGACCGCCGCCGCCATGGGGATGGACGTGCCCGACATCATCGCGCTGCTGGAGAGGATGACGGGCGAATCGATGTCGGCGGATTGGGAGAAGCGGCTCAAGGCGTGGGGCAAGCATTTCGGCGCGGGCGAATATGCGCATCTGCTGCTCCTGCGCATGGATAGCGCCAAAGCGTTAGAAGAACTGCGCAGCGCGGATCGCCGCCTGCATCGCTGGTTGCGCCCGCTCGTCAAAGAAAGCGGCCTGGCCGTGGTCAACGAAAAGCACTGGGACGAGGTTCAAGAGCGCCTCGCTGAGTGGGGCGTGGACATCAAAGAGAATCGCTGGTGGTAAATTGAGTTCGTAGCTAGGCGCGTAACACGCGTAACACGCGTAACTTAAGGAAACCAAAGTGAAGTGCCGTTTCAAATGCAATAACGACGCGGGGCCGAAGTTCGGCCCCGCGTTGGCGTTTAGGGCAGGGGATGAAACTCAGCCGTCGTGGTTACCGGCGACGATGGGGGAGAGCTATCAAGAGCGCGCCATCACGGTGTGGGGGATGGGATGGCCGGCCCGCTTCACAACGTCACCAGCCCGGTGCGCAGCGCGTAGAGCGCGACCTGGGTGCGATTGTCCAGCTCCAGTTTGCCTAGGATGTGGCTCACGTGAACGCTCACCGTGCGCGGGCTGATGACGAGCCGGGCGGCAATGTCGTCGTTGTTCAAGCCTTGGGCCACCAGCGTTAGGACCTCGACTTCGCGCTCGGTCAGCGCTGCGACCGGATTGGAAGCGAAGGCCGCTGGCGCAAGCACATCGTGTGCCTGGTGGAGCAGCGCCGTCGCGACTGGGGGCGGCAGCACCACGCTCCCGCGATGAACGGCGCGGACGGCCTCGACCAACTCATCCGGCGACGCATCTTTGGATACATAGCCCGCCGCCCCCGCCTGGATGGTGGCGCACAGCGTCGGGATGTCATCCACGCTGGTGAGCACCAGGATTTTGGGAACGCCAGCCTCTCGTTTCGAGAGAATCGCCTGGATAGCCTCGCCCCCGCTCATCTCCGGCATCAGCAGATCCATCAGGATGACGTCTGGCCGCAATCGCGCGGCCTTCCGCACGGCGATTTGACCATCCGCCGCCTCGCCCACGACCTCCATGTCCGGCTCCAACGCCATCACCGCCTGCAAACCCTCGCGCACCAACGGATGATCATCAACGATCAGAATGCGAATAACTTCAGGCATGATTACGACTCCTCCGCAAATAGACAAAGCAGCAAAACAGCAAATTGCGAATTTAGAATCTTTACTTAATAGCACTATTCAGAATTCGAAATTCCAAATTCACCATGGGGAGGCAGCGGGAAGCAGATCTCGATGCGCGCGCCCTCTCCTGGCGCCGAGGCGACGGTGAGCTTGCCGGCCAACGCCGCCGCCCGCTCGTGCAAGCTCTGCAATCCCAGGCCCTCGGAGACGCAGGCCGCATCGAACCCGCAGCCGTCATCCCGGACGCTCAGGCAGACCTGCTCCGGCGGATAGCGCACCGTCACAACCACTTCGGCGGCGGCCGCGTGTTTGAGCGCGTTGTTCAGCGCCTCCTCCGCGATGTGGTACAACGCCCGCTCAATCTCATCCGGCAGATTGAGCTCCGCCTCGTGGGTCAAATGCGCGCGAATCCCCGCGCGCTGCTCGACCATCTCCAGCCGCCGTTGCAGCGCGCCGATCAGGCCCGCCTCCGCCAACCGCGAGGGACGCAGGCGATAGATCATCAGCCGCATCTCACGCAAGGCCATAGTCGCCGATTCGCCCAACCGTCCCAGGTAATAAGAGACGCGCTCGATGTGTTGCACGTCTAAGAATTTGCGGGCCGCATTCGCAAAGAGTACCTGCGAGTAGAGAATCTGCGTCACCGAGTCGTGCAGATCGCGGGCCAGACGCTGTCGCTCCTCCCAGACCACCGCCGCTTCCGCGTGCTCGCGCAAGCGCACATTTTCGATGGCGATGCTCAATTGCTCCGTGACGCTCGCCAAGACCGCCAGATCCTCCACGTTGAACAAGAAGGGCTGCGCGCCAAAGATGATCAGCACGCCTAAGATGCTCTCTCCGTTGGAAATGGGCAGGCTGACCAGGCTGCGATAGGGAAAGGGCGCATCGCTCTCCACACCAGAAGCGAACAGCGCCGCCACGCGCGGATCGGAGGCCAGGTCGTGGATGAGGAGCGTCTCGGCCTGGGAGTGCACCGCATCTAACACGGGGAGGCTGCTCACCCACGAACGCAGCGTCGGCGCGATGGCGTGCGCGGCGAGCGGGCGCAAACGGCCATCCGCGTCATCCGTTACCAGGACGAGGCCCGCCGTCGCATCGACGCCGACCACGACGCGCGCCAACACTGCCGCGAGCAGTTCATCGAGCGGCAAGCTCTGCCCGACGAGCGTGGCGACCTCGTAGAGCGTGCCCAAATCGCGCGTGCGATCCACGACGCGCTGCTCCAACGTCACGTTGAGCGCCCGCAGTTCCTCCTCGGAGGTCCGCAGCGATTTGACCATCTGGTTGAAGCCTTGGGTCAGCCGCCCGATCTCGTCATCAATCAGCACCGGGATGTCGCCGCGAAGTTCGCCGCGATCCACGCGCTCCACACCCGCCAGCAACTGGACCAACGGCGCGACCAACCCCACGTGGAAGAAGTACGGGAAAACTATCACAATGAACAGCGTCGAGCCGACGAGCAGCGCCGCCAACGGCAACGCGGCGCGATGCAATGCAACGCGATAGGCCGCGTAGCTGTAACCCACCTCGTAGCGCGTCGCACCTTCGACAAAGCTATAGCGCAAGATGTAGTCATCGGGATGCGCCGCGCTGCGATACGAGGGCGTATCTTGGGGGATGGCTGCCTGTTGGATGGCCTCGGCGTTCCCCGGCAGCGCCGCCGCCCCATCCCACCCCAGCCACGGGGATTCATGGTGCGCGGCAATGCGTGCCGGGAAGTGATCACGCAGCAGCCCCGCGCGGAGCAGCGCATCGTGAGCCGCCAAGTGCGCCGCATCCGCCGCCCCGGGCCGCGCCGCGAGCATCTGGTACGCATCAGCGTAGAGGCCAGCGACCGGGCGCGCCGCCACATAGCGCACCTCGGCCGGCAACTGGGGCAGATCACTCATCGCGACCAAGGTTTGCACGTGGGCCACTTCCGCCTGATGCAACTGCGCGAACGAGCGTTGGCGCATCTGCAAGCCATAACTGCTGACGATCCCCAAAATGACCAGCAGCGTGACCAGGGAGATCCCCACTAATTTGACCATCAGGCTCGTGGGTTCCGGGGCATAATGGACATACGTCATCGTGATGGCGAAGAGCACCAGCAGATGCACCGTGGCGAAAGCGCCCGGCGGCAGGCGTCCGGCGGCATCTATGGCGGAGATGACGACCGTCAGCGGCGCGAGGATCATCAGCAGCACCCACGCGCGGGAGAGGCGCGCCTCGCGGCCCTGGGGATGGGCCAGAGCATAAAGCGCATGGCGCGTGGGGGAAAAATCTTGCCGGGGAGAGGAGAATTGGATGGTTTTGCGCACCCAGATCAGCAGCACCCACAGGTTGCCGATCACCTGCCAGAGATCGAAGAGTTTGAAGGAGACCCACGGGCCGGCATCGCGCGGGGCGACGAAGCCGAAGACGAAGCGCTCAAAATCATACACCTCCCACACCGATGTGGATGCCAAGGCTATATCCGGCGCGCCGGTGACGCTTGTATAATGCGGCCCCGCCATGACAGTTTCCCAGGCCATCCAGGCCCAGATCGCGCCGGTGACGACCACCGAGAGGATCAGGACGAGGCGCGCTTCGCGGGGGTAGCGCGGGCGCGGGAAGTGGTAGGCGAATTGGAGCAGCGCGATCATCGCTAAGGTCACGCCGCCCACACCGCCCCACCAATCCACATAGCCGCTGACACGCGGCGCGTAGACAACGCGCGCCGCGAATTGTGTCATCACCATCAGCGTCATCCCGCCCAACCAGCCGGAGAAGAGCCAGGTCTGGCGGGACTTGAGGCCGTGCAGCAGCAGATAGCCCAGGCTTACCAGGTGAAGCAACAGCACCGGCAGATAGGCCATCGCTGTTGGTGACAGCAGAAAATAGGGAATTGATCCATCGATCATAGAGCTGGATAACCTCTTCGCTCCGCTCTGGCTTGACTGTCGAAGCGCCGGTTTCAACGCAATTCAAACCAGGGAGCGTTTTTCACATGATACACTAAAATCAAAAATTGGGGCTTTTTCGATGCCAGCCTAATGAGGGGGCGCAACAAGAAAAAGCGCTCACAACGGATCTCTTGCTTACGCTTCCAAGTATTTGGAACATATAACAACGCGGGGCCGAAGATCGGCCCCGCGTTTAGGTGTAAGGTAGGTTGATTACAAAGGAGATCAGACTGCCACAGGCATAAGTGATGATCTCTCAACGAGGGCGATTGGCATTGTCTCCGTTAAAGAAGGCGTGTAGACTGAAACCTTCAGAATCTGGTTAACTGGCGGTTGCGTGATGATTTCCATCACCAACGCTTGCCAATCGGGTTCCAATGCTTGCAATCCACTCAAGGGGAAACTCCGTGGCCCCAGAACGGTCAACTGCACCAACACCGAAAAATCCATCAGCGTCAAACCGATGGCTCGCTTTTCAGCCCGATTGAAACGCAAAAGGATATTGTCATTCAATTCGACGGCTGTGGTTGCCTTTTCGCCTGGAGAGAAAGAAATATAGAGCACATCCATTTCTTTATCATAAGAAATAACTGGTTCTTCGTTCATCTTTCACCCTTTTAGCCAAATATGCTTGAAAAACGCAGTAGCCACAAAATTATTGGATACGGCGTGACCATTTTCATCAACATCAAAGCCAAATAGTACCATAGCGACCACGCGATTAACGTCGTCAGGGAGGTCCTCAAATGCAAGATAGTAACGATATTTGCGGGGGTTGAGCGGTTCTTGTCTTCTTCGCCCTCTTTTGAGAGTCGTTTTCAAGTATTCTTCATAAGTCTCCATCTCGGGATGGTTGGTTTCGGCGATGATATGCGACCATCGTTCCTGAGTCAGATAGATTGAATTGCCATATCGATCTTGAACCGTCCAACGTTTGCCAGAGTTGGTCATTCCAAGTGCCTTTTGCTTGTTCGACTTTAGAGCTATATTTCTATTATACTGGCTATTGATATAGCCAGCAACCTATTTTCCTCACGTCCCAGTTGAAAAAACAACGCGGGGCCGAAAATCGGCCCCGCGCTTGCGTTCACGAAAGGGAATGATACTTTTAGCAACGTTCCACCGCTAACACCAGGTCATGACCATCGATGGTATCCTCCAGCACTTCGTCGCCCGTGGGCTCCGCCGCCGCTTCGACGCGCTCCGCCAATACCTCGCTGGCGATCTCCGCCTCGAAGTCCGCGATGGCCTCCGCGAGCGCGCCCTCGGCGCGATAGCGCACGACGATGTAGTCGATCAGGTCGTAGTCGGCGCGCTTGCGCATCTCCTGCACGCGGCGCACAATCTCGCGGGCCAGGCCCTCGCGGGCCAACTCTGGCGTGATCTCCGTATCCAACGCGATGACCATCCCCCCCTGCCCGGCTTCCCCTTGGCATGTTCCATCGCCCGCGACGCCGTAGCCCTCGCGGGGCTGCGTGCGCACCAAGACCTCATCGGGCGCCAATTCGACCTCCGTGCCGTCCTGCAAGGTCAATGCGAGCGGCTCCCCGGCGTTGAGGCAGGCCACCGCCTCTGAGGCCGCGATATCCGCCAGCGCCGAGCGCACCAGCGGGAAGCGCGGCCCGTACTTCGGCCCCAGCACGCGATTCACCGGCAGGAGTTGATAGGCGACCAACTCCCCCTCGCCCGCGACGAACTCGATCTCCTTGACGTTCAGTTCATCGGCCAGCAGATCCAACAGTTGGCGCAACTCCGCCTGACGGCGCGGATCGGTGGCGATGAGGGCGCGGGCCAGCGGCTGCCGGACCTTGAGTTGGTTTGATGCGCGCACGGAGTGGCCGAGCGTCGCCGCCTGGCGGACAGCGGCCATCGCGTCACACAACGTCGCTTCCTCATCGGTCAGCGGCTCGGCTGTGGGCCACAGACTGTGATGCACGCTCAGCAGCGCCTCTCCGTTGTCGGAGACAGCACGCACCAGATTCTGGTGCATCACCTCCGGGACGAAGGGCAGGACGGGGGCCAGGAGCTTGATGAAGGTGACCATGACGGTGTAAAGCGTCTCGTAGGCCGCGATCTTGTTCGCGTCGGCGCCGGCGTCCGCACCGCGCGCGGCCCAGAAGCGGCGACGGCTGCGCCGGATGTACCAGTTGCTCAGGTCATCCAAGAACGCCTCCGCCGGCTGCGCGATCTTGACCGGGACGTAGGATTCGTAGCCGGCCCGCATCGCGTCGATGGTCTCGCGCAACCGCGCGATGATCCACTCGTCGAGCACGGTCGGCTGCGCGGCGGCCGTCCACGGCGCGTCCAAGTGCGCGGGTTCCTCCGCAGAGGCCAACTTCGCCAGCAGTTGATCGTCGGGCGTCCACGCATCGATGCGCGCGTAGGCGACTAAGAAGGCGTAGATGTTCCAGAGCGGGATGATGAAGCGGCGGCGCGTCTCATCGGCCTTGTTGTAGCCAAAGAGCATATCCTGATCCAACTTCTGATTGAGGTACATCCACCGCATCGTATCGACGCCCATTTTCTCGGCGGCGTCATCGAACCAAATCGCGTTGCCCCACGATTTGTGCATCTCGCGGCCCGATTCGTCTAATAGCGTGGAATAGCCGTGCACGCGCCGGGTGGGCGGACGATTCTCGAAGACGGTGCTCATCGTGATCAGGCTGTAGAACCAGTTGCGGAATTGGCCGGGGAACGATTCGCTGATCCAATCCGCCGGGAACCAGGTCGCCCAGTAGTCGCGATCGGTGCGGTAGCGCAGCGTGGAATAGGCGACGCTGCCCGCGTCCAGCCAGGGATTGCCCACATCCTCGACGCGCGTCATCTCGCCGCCGCATGCCGGGCAGGCGATTTTGACCGCATCCACATACGGGCGATGGGGCGTGCGCCCCTCCAGCGTCTCCCAGCCCGCGATGGCGCGCTCTTGCAGCTCCTCACCGCCGCCAATGACCTCGTAGTGGTCGCAGTCAGGATCATCGCAGACCCAGATGGGCAGCGCCAACCCCCAGAAGCGCTTCTTGGAGATCATCCAATCGTGCATATTGCGAAGCCAATCCATCTCGCGATCATAGCCGAACTCCGGGATCCACGTGATCTCATCGACGACGTCCATGATCTGGTAGCGGAGGCTGTTGGCCTTCTCCTCCTCCGTGACCTCGGCGCGCGGCTTGTCGTAGAGTTCGCCCATATGGATGAACCACTCATCCACCAGGCGGAAGACCAGCGGCGTCGCGCAGCGCCAGCAGACGGGGTAGCGGTGGGTGAAAGGATCGACGCGATAGAGCAGGCCCTTCTCCTCCAGGTTCTCGAAGATGTCCGGCGCGACCTCGTGGACGTGGCGGTCGGTGAGCCAATCGAAGCCGGCCTGGAAGATGCCCGCCGCATCCAAGGGCGCTAAGGCGGGCAGGCCGTACTCATGGCCCAGCTCGAAGTCCTCGGCGCCGCAGCCCGGCGCGATGTGGACGATGCCGGTGCCCTCCTCCTCGCCGACCTCCTCCCAAGGGATGACGCGATGATGCGAGGGAATCTCCAGATCGACCACCGCGGGCAGCGCGTCGAAGGGGCCGTCGTAAGTCCAGCCCACCATTTCCGCGCCCTTGAGCTTGGCGACGACTTCATATTGGTCCGGTTTGCCTTGCAGCACCTCCTTGGCGCCCTCGGCGATGTAATACGTCCAGCCATCCTCGGCGGCGACCTTAAGGTAGGTCAACTCCGGGCCGACGGCGGCCGCGACGTTGCTCGTCAGCGTCCAGGGTGTGGTCGTCCAGACCAGCAGCGCCTCGCGCTCGCGTCCCCGCAGCGGGAAGCGCACGACAGGCGCGTCGTGCGTGAGCTGCTGGTAGCCATCGGTGACGATCTCGTGCTGGCTGATGCCCGTCTCGCAGCGCGGGCACCAGGGCATCACATCGTGCCCGTGATAGAGCCAGCCCTTCTGCCACACCTTCTTGAGGAAGGTCCAGATCGTGAAGTTGTTCTCGGTGGCGAAGGTGAAGTACGAGCCGCCCAACTCCACCATCCCCAACTTGCCCACGACCTCTTCCACCGGCCCGGTGACGGGGCCATCGGCGCCCGCGACCGTGACCTCCTGCTGCGGATCTTCCAGCAGCTTGTCGGCCAGATCGCGCAGCACGTCGGGATCGTTCCAGTCCATCCAGTAGCCCAGGCGGATCGATTGCTCGGTCTGCCGGGCGGCTTGACGCAGCACGCGAGCCTTGCACTCGCGCACGAATTGCGCCAGGCCATAGGCCTCGATCTCCTGCTTGGAGGTAAAGCCCTTCTCCTTTTCCACCTCGACCTCGACCCACAGCCCCTGGCAATCGAAGCCGTTCTGATAACGTTCGCGGCGGCCGCGCATCGCCCAGAATCGCTGCCAGAGATCCTTGTAGGAGCGCCCCCAGGCGTGATGCACGCCCATCGGGTTGTTCGCTGTGATCGGGCCATCGATGAAGGACCAGGTCGGCGCGCCCGCGCGCAGCTCGTTCAGGCGCTGGAACGCCCGCGTTTCCTGCCAGAATTTTAAGATTTCGTGCTCTAAGGCGATAAAATCCACTTGATTTTCGACTGATTTAAACATAGTATCCTCTCCAATAGGCGGCTAGATGATAATTCTCTTGAATTGACTTGATTCAACTGGAGCGTGATTCGTATTGCGCATTACGTCATGAATTCATCAACTAAAATGACCTACATCCATTCCACACGCAGCTTTTGCCAGGCACACCCTCGTCTGCCATGAAAAAAGCCCCCATCCCAGCAGGGACGGGAGCTAAAGCTCTCGCGGTACCACCCTGATTGCGATGCAACCGCACCGCCGCTCAGTCGATGGCTATCACCATCGCGCCCGGATAACGGCGGGCAAGGCCGGCCTCGCTTACTAAGATCTGCGTTGGGTTCAGCGGGCAGCTCCGGAGGGATTTTCCGCCCAGGTACTGTGCTCGGCTCACACGCTCCCAAGCTCGCTGGGACAGCGGCCCTGCGCGTACTCGTCTCCATCAACGCTGTTAGATGTTTAGATTATCTCACATTTTTCGAGGCCGTCAACTTGGCTCTTCAGGAAAGGTGTGACGCTTGATCGTCGGAAAAGACGAATTTGCGCTGTCTGCGCCTGCGGATGAATCGCAGGCTAAAAGCTGAAGTCGGCTGAAGACCGACTGAAAGACAGGAATCCACGGGGCAATCGAGTCAACTTATGGACTTTAAAAAATTAATTCGGTAATAATTTTGCCTTCTTCGCGCGGGGATGGAAGTCCCCGCGCTAAAAGAACAAAGCCTTGCAGGCTCGTAGATTCAGCCTCCGAAGGAGGCTTTGCCCTTTTAGCCCGGATGTTTACGTCCGGGCGGTGAATTATAAACACTCTCCTATTTACCGGATTATTTTCTTAATCTTCATTAGTTGACTTGTGCTTAGTAGCCGGGGATTTCAATCCTCGGCGCGGGGCTTTTAGGCTGTTTAGGGGATGACCCGGCAAAATCCAAAAGACCCGTCAACTTTTTTGAGATGGTTGCTCACGGATCAGCAAGCACAAAGGCTTCCAGGGAGCATCAAAGCGCGGTATAATAAAGATGACACTAAATCTAACGTCAAAAGATGTGCAAAAGGATGTGCAAAATGAGCACCAAGATTATGCCGATCAGCGATTTACGCCGCAAGGCCAGCCGGATGCTGGAGTTGCTCAAAGAGGAAGGAGATGACATCTACATCACGCACTACGGGCGCCCGGTGGCCGTGATGGTCGATTATGAGCGCTATGAGGATCTGCTGGCGCGCGTGGCGGAGTTGACCGAGCGCCTGCGCGAAGGGACGCATGCCAAAGCACCGCCGACCGATCACACCGCGCGCCTGGCCGGCCTGCATCGCGAGGTGTGGGAGGGCATCGACGCGGCGGCTTATCTCCGGGAAGAGCGTGAGGCATGGGAAGAGTAATGGGAAGATTAACGGACGCCCTCAGCGAGCACGTCCGCATCGGGGTGGACACATCGATCTTCATCTATCATCTGGAGCGCCATCCCCGCTACTTTCCCCTCACCCAGGAACTGCTATCCGGCATCGAGGGCGGGCGCTGGGTCGCGCTGACCTCGACCGTCGCGCTGATGGAGTTGACCGTGCGCCCCTGGCAACTCCATCGCCCGGAGATAGCGCGCGACTATGAGGCAGCGCTGGCCGATTTTCCCAACCTGACGATGATCGACGTGACGCGCCGCATCGCTCGCCAGGCGGCGCAACTGCGGGCCGCACACCGCCTCCGCCCCGCCGATGCCCTACACATCGCCACGGCGCTGGCGCACGAGGCGACGGCGTTCGTGACCAATGACCGGGATTTCGCCCGACTGGAGATGCCAAGCATCGTTATCCTGAGCGATTTTGTGGATGAGGCGTGACGTCTCTCAGCGGCGCAGCAGCACGTTCAGCGCGCTCAGCGCGCCGATCACCATATAAACCGTCGTGGATACCTCGAATCCGACGCCAAGGAGAGACGGGATAACTATCGTCACGATCACGTAAAGCGCGGCCGGGGCCAGCATCCCCATCACCACGGCGGCAATCAAGCGCACGATACTCCTCACAACGCCGAGCAAGGCCAACAGTAACATCACGCCGATGATCACGGCGGCGGTAATGAGTAATTCCATAACAGATATACCTCCTGAATTTGTGTACCTTTCTCCAGACAGTATAACCCAATCCATCATGAAACTCAATTCCTAGCCACCTGACATTTTTCCCGCGGGGCTGATCCTCATCAGCAGATAGAGCGGATATAAGCAGATTGGATTTCAATTTGGACACGAGGTGTCACCCAACAATCACTGAGAGGTACAGTGAAAAGAGGTTCTCTGTGTCAATTGGAGCCGTCCAATCATCCATCTGCTCTATTTGCTTCATCTGCTGAGATAGAGACATACAACTGTCGCGCCGATAGACTCACTTCCACACCCGTTTGAACCTCTATCTGATTCTGGTATGATATGCTACATCACGAGGGAGGTGACGGGATGAATAATTTGAAGCTCCTACTCAAAACGATGCGCCCCAAACAATGGACGAAGAACGTTTTTGTCTTCGCGGCGCTGGCCTTCGATGAGAAAATCCTCAATCTGCACTATTTAAACTGCACGGTGGTGGGATTTATCCTCTTCTGCTTGGTCTCCGGCGTCGTCTACACAATTAACGACCTGGCCGATATCGAGAAGGATCGACTGCATCCCACAAAACGCCATCGCCCGCTGCCTTCGGGCGAACTATCGCCGCGCTTCGCCCTCACGGCGGCGATCATCATCGGCACCGGCGCGTTGATCGGGGCCATGCTACTGAATCCCGCCCTGGCAATGATCTTGGCGGGCTATCTGGTTTTGCAGATCGGCTACTCCTTCTACCTGAAGCACATCGTCCTCTTGGATGTGATGGCCATCGCGGCGGGATTCGTGCTGCGCGTGGGCGCGGGCGTCCCTCTGGTCAATGCGGAGCGCTTCTCGCCCTGGCTCTACATCTGCACGACGCTGCTGGCGCTCTTCCTGGGACTGGGCAAGCGGCGCGGCGAACTCGTGCTGCTCAAAGAGGAGGCCGTCAATCACCGCGCGATCCTAGCCTCGTACACCGTGCCGCTGTTAGATCACCTGATCAGCAGCATCACCGCCTCGACGATCCTGGCCTACGCGCTCTACACCTTTTCGGCCACCAATCTGCCGAAAAACAACCTGATGATGTTGACGATTCCCTTTGTGATCTACGGCCTCTTCCGCTACCTTTACCTCATCCACGTGGAGGGGAGCACACTGGCCCCCGACGAGGTCTTGCTGAAGGATCGCGCAATGCAGGTCGATATCGTGCTGTGGGGCCTGTCGGCGGTGGGGATTTTGTACTTTGGATAACAAAGATCAAGAAAAAGCACCCTTGCGAAGGTTAGCTGAAGCTTCTCGGCCACGTAATCGTTCGGCGAATCAATACGCTAACAAGGATGGGCAAAGGATGGGCAAAGGATGGACAAAGGATAAGTAATGGGCAATATGACGAAACCGCAGAAACTTGAACGCTCGGCGTGCGGGAAGGTGATCCTGTGCGGCGAGCATAGCGTCGTCTACGGACGACCGGCCATCGCGGTACCGGTGAGCGATCTCCGCGCTTACGCCAAGGTGGAACCCGCCAAGCCGGGGAGCCAGCTCCGCATCGTGACGCCCGATTTGGGCGGGCAGATGCTGCTACAATCGGCGGCGCCGGAGGATCCGCTGGCGAAGATCTGCCATCTCGTGCTGGAACACTTGGATCAGCCGGAACCGGATCTCGTCCTGACGATCACCTCCGATCTGCCCATCGCCGCCGGGCTGGGCAGCGGCGCCGCCGTGACGGTAGCCGCCGCGCGCGCGTTGAGCGCCTCCTTGGGCGCGGAACTCCCGCCGGAGATGATCAGCGAGATGACCTACGAGGTGGAAAAGATCCATCACGGCATGCCCAGCGGCATCGATAACACCGTCATCGCCTGGGAGCAACCGGTCTACTTCGTCAAGAACAAACCGCCGGAGACTTTCGAGATTCAGCGCCCTTTTCATTTGATCATCGCTAACAGCGGCATCTCCGGCTCGACCCGCGAGGCGGTGACCGCCGTGCGCCATCACTGGAAGACCGCCCCCGACTTCTATGAAACCCTCTTCAACTGCATCGGGGCGATTGCCGACGCCGCCCGCGAAGCCATCAAGACCGGACAGCTTGGGATATTGGGCGCGCTCTTGAACGAGAACCACAAACTACTGCGCGAGTTAGGCGTCTCCCTGCCGGAATTAGATCAATTGGTGACGGCGGCGCGAGAGACAGGCGCGTGGGGCGCGAAGTTGACCGGCGCCGGTCAGGGTGGGAATATCATCGCGTTAATGCCCGAAGATTGTATGCCGGAGATCGAAGCGGCGTTGCACGAGGCCGGCGCGGCGCAAGTCTGGTGTACGCAAGTGGGGCAGCCGGGAGGAGGATGTGAGTGACGAACTGGTTTTCGTCAAATTGGGCGGCTCGCTCATCACCGACAAGTGGCGGGAGGCGACGGCGCGCCCCGCGCTGATTCGCCGCCTGGCCGAGGAGATGCGCGCCGCCCTAGACGCCCATCCCCAAATGCGCGTCGTCTTAGGCCACGGCTCCGGCTCCTTTGGACATTGGGAAGCAGATCAACACGGCACTGCGCAGGGCGTCCAAACGCCCGCCCAGTGGCGCGGATTTGCGCGCGTGAGCGCCGCCGCCGCGCGCCTAAACCGGCTCGTGACAGACGCCTTCTGGGAGGCGGACGTCCCGGTCATCAGCCTGCAACCCTCGGCGGCCACCAGCGCCGACGCGGGCGAGATCCTTGTCTGGCACACCCCCCCATTGCGAGAGGCGCTGGCCCACGGCCTTGTCCCGCTGATTTTTGGCGACGTGGCCTTCGATCAAGCCTGGGGCGGGACGATCCTCTCGACCGAGCGCCTCTTCTGCTACCTGGCGGAGCATCTCAAGCCCGCGCGGATTTTGCTCTTCGGCAACGCGCCCGGCGTCTTAGATGATCAGCACCGCGTGATCTCCGAAATCACGCCGGCGAACTATCCCCAAATCGCGCCATTCCTGGAGGGCGCCGCGAGCATCGACGTCACCGGCGGGATGGCGGACAAGGTGCAGCGGATGATCGCCTTGGTCGAGCGCGCGCCCCATCTGCGCGTCTGGATCCTCACCGGGCGCGAGCCGGGTCACATCGAGTGCGCGCTGGCGTCTCCAGACGCCACGCCGGGGACGTTGATTCATCGGGGCTAAAGACTCAGGGGAAGCCTCGCCGGGCAGTGAACTACCCGTCTGAAAGCTGAAGTCGGCTTCGAGCCGACTTGAGTTTATAGCCCGCGATTTATCCGCGGGCGTAGGGCTTGAGTGTCCTCCGCATCACCCGCAGCCAGTTTTCCCCCAAAATGGCCCGCACATCCGCCGCATCGAAGCCGCGCTCTTTCAACGCCGCGCCGATGTTGGGCAAATCCGCCGCCGACTCAAGCCCCACCGGGACCGCCTCTCGACCAAAACCGCCGTCGAAATCGGAGCCGATGCCCACCGCCCGCGCGTGCCCCACCACCTGGCAGACGTGATCCATCGCCGCGACGACGCTGCTCAGCGGCAGGCGCGGGTCATTTCGCCGCCAGCCGGCCTTCAGCATCACATTGAAGGGGATGACGCCCACGACACCCTCGCGTTGCGCAATCCGGCGGATCACGTCGTCGGAGAGCAGCCGGGGGGAATCCACGAACACCCTGGGATTGGCGTGGGTCGCGACGATGGGGCCGGGATAGCGGTCGAGCGCCTCGTAGACCGCATCCTCCCATAGATGGCTGAGATCCAAGAGCAGATTGTACTCGGCCATCGCGTCCAACAACTCGCGCCCCGCATCGGTGAAGCCGCCGGGCGCCGCGTTGCCGCCCGCGTACTGCGATCCCAATGACCACGTAGGGCCGACGCCGCGCAGGCCGCGCTCCACCCACCACGATAGCTCCTTCGGCTCCTGGATGGGGTCGGCGCCCTCCATCACGATCAAAATGCCTAAGCGCGGATCGTTCGTCTCCCACGTGGCCAGGACATCGTCCAGGACATCCTCGGAGGTCACCAGCGAGACACGCGCGTCCTCATCCGCGAGCCGACGGTAATAATCCAGTTGCTTCACCGCCCGCTGATGCGCCTCCGCCGAGGTGTGATACCCCGTGGGATAATGCTGCGAGGTCTTATCGACAAAGATGCTCCCGCCCGCCACCGCCACGCGGCCCGCAAGCAGCGCGGGCACGCTGACCAGACACGTCCCCGCCTCCTCTCGGTATACGGACGGCGCATCGCGCTCCGCCGCGCGGATCTCCGCCACCGGCTGCGTCAAATCGCGCCCCAAGACGACGGCGTTATAGGCCATATCCAAATGCGCATCGACGATAATCTCTGACATATCCACCCCTTAAAAGATAGTTGAAAGTTGAACGTTACAAGTTGAAAGTTTTCATCCAACCTATTTTATGACTCTCCTGGCTCTTCAGGAATTCGCCGGGTGCAATCATGTTATCCCCACCCAGAACCCAGTAACGACGAAAAAAGGCCTGTGATCCTCACAAACACGCACATCTACGCTGCTTGTAGGGCGGCTTAGGGGGATGTCCGGCGAAATCCAAAAGACCCACTCTCCTGAAAGAAAGGGACAATCTCACGCCAAGGCGCAAAGATTTTTAAGGTTTGACTTAATTTTATTCATCCAATCGCCGTCTCTGATCACAAAAATTAACCGTTACCTTATTTTTTCTTAGCTTTTCTTAGCTTTTCTTAGCTTTTCTTAGCTTTTCTTAGCTTTTCTTAGCTTTCCCTAGCAGCTTTGCGAGACCCTTTAGCTTTTTCAGTGACGTCATCTTACCTCATCGAAGTATAATCGCATCCATCAGGTTTGACAAAACATCTCGGTCGCCAAATCGACGGATAATTTCACCTCGGTTAGCCAATGTATCACGCAAAACACAAGAGCTACTTTACTCTTGTTGGTTTTTAGTGAAATTGAGTGCGAATGATGCTCAGGCTCTAGTTACACAGAGAGAATCATTTCTCCGTGCTTCTCTGTGCCTTCTCGGTGGTGCTCTGTGTCCAAATTCAACCGCTGGATAAACGGGAGGTGATTTCACCTGATTTCCTATATGAGCCTTTTTGATTTTTATATTGCAGGAATAGCTATAACAGGAATACAAAGGCTAAAAATTTGGCCTAAAACTCGTCCCAATAG
>JBKHCQ010000021.1:0-19635 GCA_046541755.1 Anaerolineales bacterium
GTGGGAAGTATCGTTAGGGATGACGATTTTTAATTTGGCCTTTGATGGTCTATCATGATTGGATGTTGTTTATCACACTACAGGAGGAGAATCCAATGCAACGCTCAATAAGGATAATGATTTGTCTGGGAGTAACCTTAAGTTTGCTTTCTTTACTGTCTATGGTGATGCAAAGCCCAATCTCGGCCAGCGAGATTAGAGCACCGCGGGTACCCACGGCTGGAACGGTCATCACTGTGACGACAGCTAGTGATATAGAAGGGATCTGTCCAAGTCCGGGTAGTTGCTCGCTTCGCGCGGCAATTGGTATAGCCAATAGCGATGCCACGACGACGCCGATCTCCATCACGTTCGCGGATAACTATACTATTTCACTTGATTCTCATTTGCCTGACCTGAATCGTCAATTTGGGCCGACCTTCATTTTGGGAGATCGGGGCACCGGTATGCCGCAAACGGTGGTTGACGGCACTGATATAGATGATTTTTACAGTGGTCTCCGCGTCACGGGTGAACAGTGGCGCATCCAAGGGGTCAAAGTGATTAACAGCTACTATGGGGTCACTATCCGAGGGACCCACAACGAGCTTCGTGATAGTGTAATCGATTCCAATCGAAGCACGGGCGTTTTGGTCACTTTGGAAGCCCACCACAATCTGATAGATAGCAACCAAATCATTAACAATGCCAATCACGGTATTTCGCTGAACAGCTCCGATCCCCTTACGCCCTCGCATCACAATACAGTCACACACAACTATATCGGTACCAACCCTGTGGGTGATGATCTGGGCAACGGAAATAAAGGCATCATCATCCAGAATGGATCGCGAGATAACTACATCTTTGATAATGTCGTTGCCTATAATATGTATCACGGCATTTACTTGAATGGAGAAGACTATCCTCCCACAGGCAATCGCGTGATCAGTAACACATTGACGATGAACGAAAATGGGTTATCTGCTTTTTCGAAGCGGGGTGCTATCGTCAGCGATCGTACGCACCGGGCCATCAGCAATACAATGACCACAGCTACCAGTGGCTTCGACAATATCATCGCCTCCAATCTCATCACAGGCAATCCCACCGCCGGGATTTATAACATCGGTGCCTCTCCGCTCATCAGTGGGAATCACGTTGTGAATAATAGTTACACTACGAGAGGATATGGCATCTATAACGCCGTTGACTTCGGCAGCGATAAGAATCCCAATACTGCCAATGATGATATTCTTTCCGTTCCCTACATTGTTAACAACGTCATAGATGGTAACAGCGGCGTTGGTATTATGTCGATAGACACAGCCCCGGCCCAGCGCTACGAACTTCTTACCACGCTTAATAACGTTGTCACCAATAGCCTCTCCGATGACGTCCATCAGAGTTGGTACGCGGGCGTCGAAATCGTCACCGGCACGGTGACCAATACGATCCCCATCGTCAGCGATGTGGGCGTTCATATCTATAAGGGTGACGGCAGCGACCGGTACAATCTGGGGTATAGTGACGAGGCTGAGGGATCGGCCATCTGGCTTGATGAAAGTACGGCTACTTACGCAAATGCAACAAGCTGGGTTGGTGTACGCGAGTTCGTCATCGACGCCGATGGCCATCTTGATAGTTGGATGACCCACACCGTTCGCGTCGATTTAGGTGTGGTCTCCGCGACGGTCATTTATCCCTTTGATGGGTTGAGTAACACTAAGCCGCTCTCTGATTATGTTGGTTTGCCCAATTATCAGATGACCGGCCCTTATGCCCGCTATCAGATCGCCGAGGTTAACTTCACCTACGACGAGGACGGCGACGGGGTTCCCGACGCTGTAGAGGTCGGCGACGATCCCACCGATCCTGTGGACTCCGATGGTGATGGCGTGCCGGATTATCAAGACCCAGATAGTGATGGCGACGGCATCCCCGATAGTGAGGAAGGATACGGAGATTCCGACGGCGATGGTGTCCCTGACTATCAAGATCCTGACGATGACGGTGACGGCATCCCCACTGAGGATGAGATCGGTGATGACCCCGAAAACCCGGTGGACTCGGACGGCGATGGCGTGCCGGACTATCTAGATCCCGATGATGACGGCGACGGCATCCCCTCCGAGGATGAAGCGGTGGAGTGTACGCCCGACCCGGATGATCCTGACAACGATCAATGCTACTGTGATGAGACTGGTTGCTATCAGGACACCGACGATGACGGCGTGCCGGACTATCTAGACCCCGACGACGACGGCGATGGCATCCCCTCCGAGGATGAGATGGGCGAGTGCGAACCGGGCGACGACAACTGCATCTGCTATAACGTTGGGGAGGATGACGAGTATTGTGCCGTCGATACCGACGGCGATGGCGTGCCGGACTATCTAGACCCCGACGACGACGGCGATGGCATCCCCTCCGAGGATGAGATGGGCGAGTGCGAACCGGGCGACGACAACTGCATCTGCTATAACGTTGGGGAGGATGACGAGTATTGTGCCGTTGATACCGATGGCGACGGTGTGCCGAACTATCTAGACCCCGACGACGATGGCGATGGCATCCCCACCGAGGATGAGGACGTGGATGGCGACGGCGATCCGACCAACGACGACACCGACGGCGACGGCGTGCCCAACTACTTAGATCCGATTGAGGATATTTTGGGTGTGGAGATAGACGGTCTTACCGAGGGAACCGTCGGCGTGTCGTATACCTTTACGGCCACCGTCAGCTCAGCGCTCACGCCCACGATGCCCATCACCTATGTGTGGCAGATCGTAGGCGAGGCGGCGGGTACTCCGATCGCAAGCCAACTTATCACGGATACGTTCGTGTTCCAAGGGAACGCGGCAGATACGTATACTATCATCGTCACCGCGACTAACGGTATCTCCACCAACGGCGGTCACGTGAGTGATACGCAAGAGATCACTCTAGAAGATGCTGAATCTGGTGACTCTTTTATCTACCTCCCTCTCATCGTCCGCACCCCCTAAAGAAGAGGATTTTCATACATCATCAGCATCACCAAGGCCCCGCAGCTAACTGCGGGGCCTTGGTAATCCCTGGACAACGCGGCCTTGCGTTTTCCCCTAATCTTTATAGAATGAGGAGTGTTCATTATTGAGTCCTATATCGAGGTTAAAATATGACGCATGTTTTAGTAGTTGATCCGAATGAAGCATTTGCCACCCTGCTCTCCGAGGAGTTGAAGCGGCAGGGATATAACGTCTCCCTGTGCGGCAGCGGCGAAGAGGCCTTGCAGATAGCGCGGGAAAATTTGCCTGATCTCTCGCTTTTGGATATGGCTTTAGAAGATCCGGGAGCGATTGCGTTAGCCAAACAACTTCGCGAGATAGAGGCGGAGATGCGCATTATGTTGATTCCGCTGATGGGCGAGGATCTGTCGCCGCAGGCGGCCTCCATCTCGGTGCAGGGCGTCTTGCCCAAGCCCTTCTTCCTTCCAGAGTTGCCGGATCGCGTGGAAGCGGCGCTGAACGCCCCGGTCGAAGCCGTCGCCGACGAGTCATCTCCAGAAGTATCGGTCCCTGAATCCGAAGTCGAGGAAGCACCTCTGCCCGCTTCTGAACCTGAACCGGCGTCGGTTGCAGAATTGGAAGGCCTGGAGATGGAAGTCCTGGAGATGGAAGAGGTGGAGTTAGAAGATTCGAAAAGTATGCAAGCTACCGAGGCGCAGGGGCTTTCGTATGAGGCCTTTGACTTGAATCGCGCGGAAATCGAGCGAATCATGAACAACTTGGCGCAGGAAATCGGCGCCGATGCTGTGCTGCTGACCTTCGGCGGCGGGATGCTAACCTGGGTCGGAGGACTGGCGCGGCCAGAAGCTGAATCCATCGCGCGGGCCGTGATCCACGGCTGGCGTACCTCGGCCGAAGTCGCGCGCGTCTTGGGCCGCGAGCAAGTCCGCTTCGAACAGAGTATCGCGGGTAGTGATTACATGCTCTATGCCCTCAGCGTGGAGCAAAACGCGCTGATGGCCGTCGTCGTTCGGGGCGCCGCTCCGCTGGGTTTGCTGCGCCACCGGGCGCGCGGATCCGCCGAGATGATCGCCCAATTGTGCGGGGCGTCTTAGCCGTAATTGTGTGATCCAACATCACAGATGGCTCTCCTAACAGCGTTTGCCCTAGGGCTGCTCCTCATAGCGACCTATTGGTTGGCCCTTGATCGCTATGTGTGGGATGCAGCCCTCTTATTTTTCCTCTCGGCGGTGGGATTGCTGATCGCAATGCACCGGGCGTTGACGCATCATCGCGCGGGGATGGGGCGCGCGCGTTATTGGATACCATTGTCTTGGCGTGCGTGGGGACAGTTTGGCGCGCTGGCGCTCTCGCTGCTGGTCGGCTTGATGACGCGCAACCGGCCCGCCGCGGCCGACTACACCTTCCCCCTCATCCTCTGGCTGCTCGCCGTGGGCGGGTTCGCCGCGACCTTGCTCCTGCCTCCGCTGCGACGTATATCGCTCGCCGATGTGCGCGCCGCGCTCCCCCGCTGGGAATGGATCGCGTTAGGATGCCTGTTGGCGGCATCCGCCGCCCTCCGCCTGCTTGGGCTGGGGCATATCCCCGCCAACTTAGGCGGCGACGAGGGTACGCAGTTGCTCGCCGGCCTGCGCCTCATCGAACCGCCCCTGGGCAATCCCTTCGCCACAGGCTGGTACTCGGTTCCCACGATGTCCTTCTTCGCCTACGGCCTCGCGATGCGCGTCTTTGGCGTGGGCATCGCCGGAGGCCGAGCGCTCTCCGCCCTCATCGGCACGCTGACCATCCTTACCTCGTGGCTCTTGGGGCGTAGCCTGGGCGGCCGTCGCGTGGGCTGGTGGGTCGCATTGACGGTCGCCTTTGCTTCCTATCACATCCACTACAGTCGCTTGGCCTCCAACCAAATCATCGATCCCTTCATCGGCACACTGGCGATCTGGCTCTTGTGGCAGGGGATGCACCGCCCGCGTTTGGATCCCTGGCGGCTGCCCGCGTGGGGTTTGACCGGCATGGCGCTGGGCGCCGGATGGTATGCGTACTTTGGCGCCCGCTGGATGACCGTCTTTGTCGTGATGATCCTCGCGTGGCGCGCGACGACCAGCCCGCGCTTCTTAGCTCGGCATCGGCGCGACTTGATTTATCTGTTCGTAGGCTGGATGGTCGTCGTCTTGCCCCTGCTGGCTTGGTACTCGACGCATCCCAGCACGCTCACGGAGCGCTACAACGCCGTGAGCATCTTCGCCTCCGGCTGGCTCCGGCGCGAGATCGAGATCACCGGGAAGAGCGCCCTGCACCTCCTACTCCAACAATTCTGGAAATCGCTCTCCGCCTTCCATCTCACCCCCGATCCGACCTTTTGGTATTATCCACAGATGCCTTTATTGGACTTTGTGAGCGGGGCGCTGATGGTCGTGGGGATGTTGGCCACTTTGTTGCGCTGGCGGTGGCCCTCGCGCACGCTTACCCTGTTGTGGTTCTGGTCTACGCTGCTGATGGCCTGGACGCTCACCGAAAATCCGCCCAGCAGCCAGCGGGGGCTGTTGCTGGCGCCGGCGGTGGGTTTGTTCGTCGCCTGGGGCGTCGAAGCCCTGATCGAATTATTCCGTCCGTGGCGACAATATCTGTGGGCCGCCGGGACTGCGATGCTCGCTTTGATCATCATCCTCAACACCGGTTTCTATTTTGGCATCTACACGCCCCGCCGCACGTACGGCAATCCCACCGCCGAAATCGCGACGGCGTATGCCCGGTTTGCGATGGCGCGCCCGCCGGAGGGGCTGACCTACTTCTTTGGGCCGCCGCATCTCTACTGGAATTTTGGCGCGTTAGCCTTCCTGCTCCGCGATCAGCCCGGCGTGGACGTGATGCCGGAGGAGACGCCCGGTGCTGTCGCCGCGCCGGCCCGCTTCGTCTTCGTGGCGGATCGCGCCGCCGAATTGCCGCGCGTCCAATCCCGTTACCCTGGCGGCGCGATTTATCGCGTCACCGCGCCGGATCAACGACTCTTGGCCCTCGTCTACGATTGGCCCGGAGCGGCCCCGTAATCTGCTCCATTGCTCAATCTCCCCCCACTGCTCCAAAAGGATCGCCAGATCCCCGACCCACCAGCGCGAGCTGACAATACGCGCGCGTTGAATCTTGACAAACGGCCTTTCATTGCTATAATGTGACGTACTCCCAACAATGTTATTATAATTTCAAGCCGGTGCCGAGCATCGGTAGTACGAAGGGGGGGATGAGCGTGACCTACGTGGTAGCGGATGATCATGAATCGTTTGATGCGCTGTTGCGCCGCTTCAAGAAAAAAGTGCAGCGCGACCGCATTCTTTCGGAAATTCGCAAGCGACGTTATTTTGAACAGCCCAGCGTAATCCGAAAGCGCAAGCGATCCGCCAAATTGCGCAAGAGTCGGCGAACGTCGTTCAAAGACCGTACGCAACAATACTAAACATAAGCTGATCCATTGCACAATCTTACAACAGAGGAAGATATGACGCTCAAAGAGAAGCTCGAACGGGATTTACACGAAGCGATGCGTCAGCGGGATGTACGACGTAGAAACGTGTTGCGGATGGCCTTATCCGCCATCCAGACCGTAGAGGCGACGCGAAAAGACCCCTTATCGGATGATGAAGTCGTTGTGTTGCTTCGAAAAGAGGCCAAACGTCGCGAAGAGGCGCTTCAGATGATGCGGGACGCAGGCCGTGAGGATTTGGTGCCCGCTGAGGAAACTGAACTGGAGATTCTGCGAGCTTATCTACCGCGTATGATGGATGATGCGGAGATTACAGAGCTGGCCAAAGAGGTGATCGCTGAGACCGGCGCCGCGTCGCCCGCCGATATGGGGCAAGTGATGGGAGCGCTGATGCCCCGCGTAAAAGGAAAAGCTGACGGGCGTGTGGTGAGTCAAATTGTCCGACAACTATTGGTTGAATAGGATGTCAACGCATTGGATTTAGGTTGTTATTGATTGAGATACCTATGAGGGAGCCTTCATCACAAGATGGCTCCCTTTTTACTTTGGATTAAATGAGACCTTCGCAAAACTTTTCTAAAAGTTGGATAGCGCTTCAGATCCTGTTTGGGCTGGGATTGATTGCCACAACCGCCTTTATTCTGGTGGTGGCGCTCCCCAGCGGTTACGACCTGGAAGTGGGGGATGTGGCGACGCGGGATATTCGTTCCCCGCGAGATATCACCTTCGTCAGCGAGATTCGCAGCGAACAGGCCCGCCAAGAAGCGACGCGCAACGTCGAGCAGATCTACACCTCGCCCGATGCTATGGTCGCGCGCCAACAACTGGAGCGGATGCGCGATGTCCTCGCCTTCCTCAGCGCGTTGCGATTAGATCCCCACGCTTCGGATGCTGAGCGCTACGCCTGGCTCGTCGCTGTAGAGGAATTGACGGAATTCCCCCGCAGTGACGCGGAGGTGATCTTCAATCTCTCGGAATCGAGCTGGAATCGCGTTCAGTTGGAATCTCTCCGATTGTTGGATCAGATCATGCGCCAAGAAGAAATCCGCGAGTCTCGACTGCCGGAAGTGCGCGAGTGGATTCCTGTCTTAATTCCCTTCGAGTTGGCGCAAGATGAGGCGGATCTGGTATCGGAATTGGTCTCCCGCTTTATTCAGCCCAACGTCTTCTACGACGTGACGGCTACCGAGCACGCCCAAGAAATCGCCCGGGAGGAGGTCGGCCCGGCCTTTCGCACCTTCCGCAGCGGCGAGATCATTGTTCGCGAAGGTAACGTCGTCACCGCGTTGGATCGCGAGGCCTTCACCGAGCTGGATCTGACCGACCAACAGCGCAATCAATTGGATATCGGCGTCGCGATGCTGTTTGCGAGCACCTTGACGCTCGTGTTGGGCGGATACCTCGTCCGTTTGCAGCCAGAAGTCTTAGATGGGGGACGTCTCGAATTGTTAATGTTCCTCTTGCTAGCCCTCTTTATGATATTAGCGCGGGTCTTGTTGCCCGTCGGCGATCTGCTGCCCTATCTTTATCCTGGCGCGGCATTAGCCATGTTGCTGGCCGCGACAGTGGGCGTGACGCCAGCGATTGGCCTGACCATTTTCTTGGCTCTCGTTGGGGGCTGGATTGGGGGACATTCCCTGGGCATCACGGCATTGATTGCGTTGGGGGGGAGCGGTGCCGCGCTCACGTTGCCGAAGTATCCTTATACTGGCTCAATCTTTCGCTCCGGTATTTTGGCCGGGTTGGTGCAGGCGGCGGCGTTGATCGTCTTTCTATCCAGAGATTTGAGCACGGAACCGCTGAGTGTCCTGATCCAAGCCGGCGTCTGTGTGGGAAGCGGTATCATCGCCGGCGGCTTGACCGTCGGCGGCCTCTTCCTACTCGCCCCGCTCTTCGATCTGACCACCAGCTTTCGGTTGATGGAATTAAGTCGGCCCAATCACCCATTGCTCCAGCGATTGCTGCGTGAAGTGCCGGGCACCTTTAATCATGTGATGATGGTCGCGAGTCTGGCGGAGCAGGCGGCGGATCGCATCGGCGCCAACTCCCTGCTGACACGGGTGGGCGCCTACTATCACGACATCGGCAAATTGACCCGCCCCTACTTCTTTTCGGAAAATCAGCAGGGTGTGAGCAACCCCCACGACCGCCTTGATCCCTATACCAGCGCTGAAATTATCGTCGGGCACGTGCGGGATGGGGTGAAATTGGCGAAGCAATATCACCTCCCCGCCGAGGTGCGCGCCTTCATCACCGAACATCACGGCACTGCCAAAATTAGCTTCTTCTATCAAAAAGCGATTGAGGCCGCCGGGGACGAGGAAAGCCTGGTAGATGAGTCACAATTTCACTATCCCGGCCCCTTGCCCCAACGCCGCGAGACGCTGCTCTTGATGTTGGCCGATAGCTCCGAGGCGGCGACGCGGGCGCGGCAGCCCTCCACGCCGGAGGAGTTGGAAGAGGTCGTTGATTATATCTTCCAGCAGCGCATACGGGATGGGCAACTGGATGAATGCCCCATCACGATGCGCGAGTTGAGCATGGTTAAGGATACGTACATCGAATTGTTGCGGGGCGCGTTCCATCCGCGCGTCAAATACCCCGAACCCAATAAAACTGAGGATACCTCCGATGAGCAAGAAACATCTGATTGAAATTCAAATCGAAGAACAGCTTGTTGAGGAAAAAAAAGCGCAGATTCCCACACAACCGATCCGCGAGGCAGCGCTCAGCACCCTGGCGTACGCTAACATCGCTGAACCGTGCGAGGCGGCCATCGTCATCTCGGACGATGCGACGTTGCACGATCTCAACCGGCGCTTTCGCGGCGTCGACCGGCCCACGGACGTGATTGCCTTCACCAACGACCCTCGCGGCCCCTTTGGCATGGGCGCGCCCGGCATGCCGCGCTATCTGGGGGATATTGTGATCTCCGTCGAGCGGGCGGCCGTGCAGGCCGAGGAGGCCGGCGGCTCGTTAACCGAGGAACTGCAACTGCTCACCGTCCATGGCATGCTCCACCTGCTGGGCTACGATCACGCGACGCTGGCGGAAAAGACGCAGATGTGGACGGCGCAAGCTGCGGTGCTCGAACAATTGGGCATCGATATCCCGTTGCCTGAGTGAACAACTTGTCTCACCAACGTAACGTCAGCTTTTGGCGCGGCTTCCGATTCGCCGGCGAAGGGCTGCTCTATGCCTTTCGGACCCAGCGCAACTTTCGCATTCATCTGGTGATGGCGGTCGCCGTCATACTCCTGGGGGCGTGGCTGCGACTTTCCCAACACTCGTGGGCCATCCTGGCCCTCATCATCGGCCTGGTGCTCACCGCCGAGATGATGAACACCGCCGCCGAGGCCCTCGTCGATCTGACCAGCCCTGAGTATCACCCCCTGGCGAAGCTCGTCAAAGACCTGATGGCCGGCGCAGTCCTCATCGTCGCGATGATCTCCATTTTCGTCGGCCTGCTGATTCTCGGCCCGCCCCTCCTGCTCCGCCTGGGATTCTAGCCCTTCGGTTCGTAGAGCAAAATTTTGAGACGCAAAATTTTGCGTCTCTACTCCACCCCCACCACGAGCTTATCCGCCCCCGTTGTCGGGATCACCCACCGCTCACCCGTCAGCGGATCGTAGAGACCCACCGCCAACGTCATCGCCCTCGCCGCGCCCTCTTCCGGCGCCGTGAACTGCTGCCACTGCACAAAGCGATCCCCCACCTCCAAGCTGTACGGATCCACCCACAACCCATCGTCGATAGCGAGGGGCGCGCCGTCCGCCCCCAGCAGATGCGCAAACACCTTGAGGCGCGGCCCGTTGTAGACACCCGGCGGCGGCGGATGCGGATGCCACTGCTCTTTGGGGAGCGGCAGCGGCGCGATGACCCGCCACCACACCGTCGCCTGAATGGTAGCGGCGGGCGTCTGCGCATCCGACCATGCGATGGCCTCGAGCGCCAGCGCGTCGGCGTAGGGCTGATCTGCTAGTCGCCGCGCCTCGATATCGTGCCTCAGCGCGTTATCCGGCGGTTCCGGGAGCGTGACGCGATACCCCAACATCCCCTCCGGCGCTGCGATGACCTCGCTGAAAAGCCCCTCCGCTGCCGGGTGCGGATCGATCTCCTCCTGGGTATAGAAGCGCATCAGGCTGCCGTCGCTTACCAGCGCGCGCGCCGGATTCACCCACCGCACCGCAACATCTGGACGTCGGACGTCGGTTTGAAAGGCCGCCTTGTCCCATGGCCCGGCCAAGAAGCTGCCGACGCTCACCGCGTCGATCTCTGGATGCGCATCGACGTACGCGGCCAGCGCGCGATAATCGGCGCGGTAGAGAAAGCGCACCATCGAGTGCTGCGGCCACCGCGCGAAATAATCCGGCAGATCGCGCGCGCCCACCAGCGCCAACGTCGCCAGCGCCAGCGGCAGCGCCGCCTGCGACCATCGCCGGGCCGCCGCTTTCAATGTCATTGCTAGATGGGTTGGCATGCTCAGCAAAAGATAGACGGCGGGCAGGGCCAAAATCGTGTGCCCGAAACTGGAAGGGGGCAGGCTGATGAAGGCCGGCGCGATCCCCACGCCGAGCCACAGCAGCAGCAGCCGCGCAGAGGGCTGATCTAGGCGCCAGAGGCGCGTCGCCACGCCCAAGTAGAACACCAGCGCGCCCGCCAACCCGAAGACCGGACGCTCCGCGATGTTATAGAGCCATTCGGGATCGCCCCGCGCGTGGAACATCCCCAGCGTCGTCCACGTCGTCTCGACCAGCGGCCCCCCGTCGCCCTCCAGCAGCGCCGTGATGGGGACGGCGACCTCGCTCACCCGCGCGTCCCCGCCCGGCGCGCGCATCGCCGCCCAGAACATCGGCGCTGCCAACAGCGTCCCCATCATCACCCCTAGGAGATACCGCCGCCAGCGCGCCTTATCCCGGAGTAGCGCCGCGACGTAGGGCCGGCCCAACTTGGCCGTGGCCGCCGATCTCGTCCCCACGAAGGGCAGCGCCACGAGCAGCAGCGGCGGCATCAAGCGCCCCGCGTAGTAGGTCAGCAGCGCGCCCGCCGTCCCCAGCGCCAATCCGATGACCCCCTCGCACGCGGGCGGATTTTTGTCTTGAAGTAGCCGCCATCCCCAGTAGAGCGCGCAGAGCATCCACGGCAGCGCGCCGATGTGGCGGATGGCGACGCGGCTGTACATCAGCCCCCAGAACGAGAGTGCGACCAACGCCCCGGCCAGCAGGCCGGTGGCGCGGGTGAACATCCGCCGCCCGATGGCCCACGTGAGCAGCACGCTGAGCGTACCAAACGTCGCCGCGATCCAGCGCGCCGAGACCTGGTTGAGGCCGGCGACTGCTAAAAGCGGCGCGCGGAGTGTGTGGTAGAGCGGCTCGTGGCCGGAGGCGCCCGTGAAGTAGAGCTGTGGGCCGCTCTCCAAGATGCGCTGGGAGAAGGCGTAGAGTTCGATAAGGTCATCATCTCGCCAGCCGGGCGGCGCCTCCACCAACGCCGCCCAGCGCAAGCCCCAGGCCAACAGCAGCACGGCGACCATGCCGATGCGTTCCCAGCTCTTTAATGGTTGGTTCATCTCACTCAACTCCTCACTCACGGCTCGCGCACCACATCAAAGGGGAGCAGTACGCGCGTCAAGTTGTCGTTAGGGAGCGCCAGAGGGAGGCGCACAAAATCCTCTTGGCGATAGAAGCCCACCGCGAACCCGTAATCCCCCGGCGCCAGATCCTCCGGCAGCGTGTAGCGATGATGTTGCACGAAGCGGTCGCCGGCTTGCCATTGCCACGCTGGCGCGTCTAGCCGATCTACCTGTGTGACCAGTTCGTTCTCGGCGTCGACCAGGTGCGAAAAGAGCGTCAGCGCCTCCGGATGCGGCGCGCGGACCTCCCACGCGGTAATCACATCGACCGTGGCGCCCGGCGCGGCCACCGGCGGCGTGACCTGATAGCCGACCAGATCGACCACGTCGGCGTAGGAGATGGGGAGCGCGACGGCTGGATGGTAAGGGCTGGGGGGGCCGTCGTGCAGCGCGGCGCGCGCGTCCTTGCGCATCGCGGCCAAGGCGGCGGCCCATCCGGCGTCGGCGTCCCAGCGATAGCCGGGCAGCGTGGCGTGTAAATCGTCCGGGCGAAAGTTCAGCGTCGCGGCGGGCGCGAGGGTCTCTTCGCTGTCCATCAGCGCGCGGAGTGGGGGGCTGAGCGGCGCGAGCGTGTCGGTGTAGAGGCGGCTCTCGCCGCGCGGGAAGAAGAGCGCGCCGCGCCCGTCGGCCCAGCGCAGCGTGAGATCCTCGCGGCGGAGGGTGACTTCCATTGTGTAGGGATCGTGGAACTCGCCGGGGTAGATGCTGGTGATCACGACCGGCGTCTGCGCGGGGGAGGCGTCCAAGTGGTGGCCCAGCGCGACGACGTGGTGATGATAGATCACGCGGACATCCGGGTGGTGCGCCCAGCGCGCGAAATAGGCGTGCGCCATCTCGCCGCCCGTGATGAGCAGTCCCGCGCCGCAGAGCGCGAGCAGGCGCGTGGCCGTGAGCGCCGGGAAGCGGCGCCGCATCTCGCTCCAGAGCGTATCGCATCCCAACGCGATCAGCAGGAAAATCGCGGGCAGCGCGCCGATGGCGCGGAGCGTGTTGTACTCGACCGGGGCTAAGAAGGCCGGGGCTAATCCGCCGCCCAACCATAGCAGCAGGAAGGCGTAGCGCCAATCGCGCAGGCGACGCAGCGCGATGCCCACGCCGATCAGGAACAGGATCGCCAGCAGCGGCTCCAGCGCCGGTCGCTCGGCGATGTTGTAGAGCCAGCGCGGATCCGCGCGCCATAAGAGCATCGGCAGCGAGGCGGTGATGTTCCCCCAGAGCGGCGCGAAATCGCCCGCGCGCGCCGCCGTCAACGCTCCGCCCAGTTGCTCGATGCGCGTCTCCAGTTCGGGGTTGGCGCGTAGGTGCAGCGCCAGCGGCAGGCCAATCAGCCCGGCGATGAACACGACGGCGACGGTGCCCTTCCAGATGGATCGCAACGTAGCGCGATTCAGCGCGGCGAGGACAATCAGCAGCGCGAGGTGCCACAGCAGCATCCCGCGACTGGCCATGTAGGTGTAGAAACTCGCGCCCAACGCCAGCCCCGCCAGCCCGTAGCCGATCCAGGCGCGTTTGCCCCGCACCGCGTGATCGTAGGCCAGCGCTGAGGCGGCTAACAGCGCCGGGAGCGTGGGCGCGCGCAGCCCGACGCGGCCCATCATCTGCGCCCAGAAGCTCACGGCCAACGCCGCGCCCGCGAAGAGCGCCGCGCGTCGGCCCCACCAGCGGCGCGCCAGGACGACGGTCAGCGTCCAGGTGGCCAAGCTCCACAGCACCGTCGTCAGCCGCAGTGTGAAGATACTCTGGCCCAGCAGGAGCGTGAGCGCCGCGACCGAGTAGTTGTACAGCGGCTCGTGGCCATAGCCGACGGGGAAATAGAGGTGATGCACGCCGCGCAGAATCGCGGCGCTATCGTGGCCGTTGCTGGCCTCGTCGTGCGTCAGGCCCGGCGGCGCGACCGTCAGCCCCGCGACCCGCAGCGCGAAGGTGAGCAGCAGCAGGCCCGTGATCCCTATCCAGAACTTTCGTCGATGGGGTTGGTCTCTCACAGGGGGTATATTATCGCAGAGAGACGATTTGGCAAGGTTGGTTCATAGTAACCTACGCAGCGAAGCCGAGTAGCGTCTATGATCGGGTTTCTTCGTATGTACGTTGCCAGCCGGCCCATTCGATAAAATCCTCGTGCATCTTTAGGCTGGCATCATCGGGTAGGCCTGCCTCTTGCAGATGCTTGAACGTCGTGTTGTACTTTCGCTCGAATGCCGCGATTTTGCGTTTAACCAGTGTCAGGCGGTCCTCCGCAAAACTTTTGGAGTTTGACATCGTTACCTCCTCGGCTGCTTACAAATATAGTATAGAATGTCGCTGTCGGAAGTCAAGCCTGTATGATAATTTTGAAATTCTCTGTTTCTCTGATTCGCTTTTGTTTTTGTCCCATCGAATTAGGGTGCTATAATGAAGATGACGACTTCGTTGGTAAGAAGAGTACCTGTGGGAGGAAATGTATGTTCAAACCGAGACGCCTGACCTTTGAAGAGCTGATTGAGCGCCTCCGTGCGTATGAAGAAGAATACGGCTACTCGACGATTGAGTTCTATCGCCGATATGAGCGTGGAGAGTTGGGAGATGAAGAGGATATGATGATGTGGGCGGGTCTCTATCATCTCTATTTGACCTCGCTTCCGGTTCGGCAGTTTATGCAGAAAGAAACTGTGCCGGCGTGAATATCGACGATTACTTTGCGACCGTTGAGCGTGGCTTGCAACAGAACGTTCGAATCGGAGAGATTGAGGTGTTCGATTGTCTGACCTCTGACGATGACAATGGGCTTCTCCGTTGCCGAATTGTTTTCTGGGATAGTTCTTACCTTGATCTCTACGAGGTTGTCAGCACTGAACTAGGCTATCCTGTCCGCGTGAGCTACGCTTATACCTATATCCGCGATGAGGAACATGTGTTTCGCTATGACAATGCTCTTCATCACCCCGAAATTGTGACGCATCCCCACCACAAGCATATTGGTCCCGCCGAGCAGGCAGCCCCTGCCGATCAGCCTAGCCTCAGCCAAGTGCTTGCTGAGATTGAGTCGTGGCTAGGGCAATAGGTGCTTTTCCCTATTTTCCTCTGATACCCTCATATTGTGAATAATCTGCTCAAATCCGCTGAATTATGGAGGCGACCATGCGAACCTTGATCGAAAATGTCCACATCATCACGTTGGATGATGAAAACCGCGTCCTGCCGGAGGCCGATTTGGCGCTGGAGGATGACGCCATCGTTGCGGTGGGGGAGGCGCCGGCGGATTTCGCGCCCGATGTGGTGGTGGATGGCCGGGAGATGATCGCGCTGCCGGCTTTCTTCAACGCGCACGCCCACGCCGCGATGACGCTGGAGCGCGGCTGGGCAGAGGATCTCCCTTTCGACCGTTGGCTGAACGAGAAGATCTGGGCGGCGGAGTCGGCGATGACGGAGGAGGATGTCTACTGGGGCGCGGCGCTGGCCGTCGCCGAGATGATCCGCTCCGGCACGGTGGGCTTCGCCGATCACTATTTCTGGATGCACCAGGTGGCGCGCGTGGTTGAGGAGAGTGGCGTGAAGGCGCTGCTCGCGTGGTGCCACTTCGGCCTTGATGTGGAGCAGGAGGTGGGCCAGGTCGCCTTCGAGGACACCGTGGACTTCGTGGCGCAATGGAAGGACGCCGCCGGGGGCCGCATCCACACGACGATGGGGCCGCACTCGCCCTATATGGACGCGCCGGACGTGCTGCGGCGCTTCGCGGCGGAGGCGCAGCGGCTCGGCGTGGGCGCGCACTTCCACCTGAGCGAGTCGGAGGAGCAGCGACGCAACTCGCTGGAGCGCTATGGCAAGACCCCCGTCGCGCACGTCAACGACCTGGGCCTCTTCGATCTGCCCGCGCCGACGTTAGTCGCGCACTGCAACGCGGCCACCGAGGACGACATGGCGATCCTGGCGGAAAAGGGCGTCTACGTCGCGCACACGCCCAAGACCTACCAAAAGCTGGCGATGACGATGCCGCCGGTGCTGGCGATGCGCGAGCACGGCGTCGCTGTCGCGCTCGCGACCGACGGCCCGGCCTCCAACAGTGACCTCAATATGCTGGAGGTGATGCGCATCACCGGCCTTTATCAAAAATTGGCGGCGGCCGATCCGGAGGCGCTGCCCCGCGCGACGCTCCTGCGCATGGCGACGCAGATCCCGGCGGCCGCGATGGGCTTTGCAGCGAGCGGCGTCCTGGCCCCCGGCCGCCCCGCCGATGTGGTCGTCTTCGACGCGACCGCGCCCCATTGGACGCCGCGCCACGATGTGCTGGCCGGCGTCGTCTACACCGCCCATCCCGGCGACGTGGCCTACGTCTGGTGCGATGGCCAATGGCTCTATCAGCGCGGCGAGTTCCTCACGTTAGATATTGACCACATCCGCTGGGAGGCGGAGCGCCGCGCGTTCCGCATGGTCGGCGCGCCGATGCGCTCGATGCGCGCGTATCGTGGGTAAAGCGGATTCCAAAAAACCGATGTTTATTGTAGAGACGCAAGGTAGAGACGCAAGATTTTGCGTCTCTACTGGGAGGGACGCGCCCCGCGTGGATTGCCGAAAGGCCGAAACGGCGCTATAATGCGCCCGGCTATGAAGAAAACGAAGAAAATCAAGGCGTGGATACAGCTTCATCGTGATGCGGCGCTGGCCGCCGGGCTGGCGCTGGCCCTCTGGGCGCTGTACGCGCTCACGGCGGCGCCCGGCACGATCTTCGGCGATCCCTCCGAATACCAATTTATCCCCGCAATTTGGGGCATCGCGCATCCGCCGGGCTACGCTTTCTACACCCTGCTGGCCGGCGTTTGGCAGCGAATTTTTCGCGTTGGCAGTGTCAGCTTCCGCACCAACCTGCTGGCCGGCGCGGCCGGCGCGTGGACGGCGAGCCGCGTGGCGCTGCTGGCGCTCGAAGCGCGGCGACCGCTGACGAAAGAGCAGCGCTGGCCCGTCGCGGCGTGGGGCGCCGCCATCGCGGGGCTGGCGCTGGGCATCGCGCCGGACGTGTGGCAGCACAGCATCCACGCCAACGCGCACATCGTCAGCGTGGCGTTGACGATGACGCAGCTCTGGCTGTTGGTGCGCTGGGCGCGCGATGACGACGACCGGTGGCTATTCGCGACAGCCTTTTTCTGTGGCCTCGGCGTGACGCATCACCCCATCACCGTCTGGGGCCTGCCGGCCTACGCGCTCTTCATTTTGGCCCGTCGCCCCCGATTGCCCCTGCAACCGAAGACGTGGCTGCTGTTTGTCGGCTTCGGCCTGCTGGGCCTGCTGCCGTGGCTCTACTTTCCCCTGCGCAGCCCGCGCGTCCCCTTTGGCCCGACCGATATGCGCTCCTGGGCGGGCTTTCTGCGCCACGCCACGGCGCAGGGCCTGCGCGTGAACCTCTTCCACTTCGGCCCGGCGGATTGGCCGGATCGCTGGCGCGTCTTCTGGTCGCTGCTGCGCTTGCAGTACCCGTGGCCGCTCTTGGCTCTGCTGCTGTGGGGCGCGGCGGCGTTGGCCCGCCGGAAACCGCGCCTCGCGCTGCTGTGGGGCCTCTTTTTGCTGGGCCATCTGGGCTTCACGCTCAACTCTGTGCAGGATGTGATGGCCTATCTGCTGCACGCCTTCGCGGCGCTGGCGGTGCTGATCGGCGTGGGGGCGCAGGAGGTGCTGAGCGCAATGGAAGCGCGCTCCCGCCGAGGGGCGGCGGCGGTGGGCGGCGGATTGACGCTGCTGTTGATCGGCGCGTTGATCTTCACCTTCCCCCGCATCTCCCTGCGCGAGTGGCGCGAGGCCGATGCGTTTGTCGCGCGCGTGGCGGAGCGTTTCGCGGGGCAGGAATACGCCGGCCGTGATGCGGCGCTGGTCTCCGATTGGGAGCACCTGACGCCCTATTTCTATCATACCTACGTCGAGGGTTTGGAGATCGATCCGGTGGATATGCGTCCGGTCTACGCCACCGGCTCGCTGCCGTGGACGGAGGCGGTGTTCGCGAACTTACCGCGGGGCCCGGTCTATTTGACGAACTACCGGCGCGATGTGCGCGAGCTGGGCTTCCGGCTGCGACCGGAGGGCGAGTTATGGCGCGTGCTGGAGCCGCCCGCGACCGAACCGGCGGCCCCGCAGGTGCGCTTGGACGACGTCTGGGTCGATGATCGGCTGGAACTGGTGGGCTATGATCTTGATCTACCCCAGACGGTCGCGCAGGGCGAGATTTTGCCGCTGATCCTCTACGCGCGCGCGCCGATGACGGAGACGGCGATTCTGATACCGGCCGGCCATCTGGGCGAGATCGAGCAGCGCTGGACGACGGACAGTCGGCGGCTCACGCCGGATTGGAAGATCGGTGAGGTGATCGCCGAGCGCTACGAGATCTTTGTGCCCTACACGCTGCCGCCGGGACGTTATCCGCTGCGGTTGAGCTACGTCGATATGAGCGCGGGCGGCGCGCCCCTGCCGCTATCCGGCGGCCTCGCGGCGTTGACCTTGGGCGAAATCGAAGTCGCCGCCGCTCCTCGCGCCTCCGGCGCGGCGCGCGTGGTATCGCGCTCGCTCGTGAACATCGGTAACGATGTGGCATTGAGATCGGCCAAGGTGCAGGCGGGCCTGGCGTCCCGGCAGGGAGTATGGGACGATCCGTTGCGCCTGCGGCCCGGCCAACCTTTCCATTTGACGCTGCGCTGGCAAGCGTTGCAGCATCCGCGCGCCAGCTACACCGTCTTCATTCACCTCGTCGATGCGGAGGGGCGCTTGTGGCTGGGACACGATTACACGCCGTTGGGCGGCGCGTTCCCGTCGTATCTATGGTTTCCTAAATGGTTGCCGGGCCAACAGGTCGTCGATCCCTACCGGTTGGTCGCGCCGGAGGATCTGCCGCCGGGCCAATATCAGTTGGAGGTGGGGATGTACGAGATGAGCAGCGTCCGCCGCATCCCCCAGTTAGATCTATCCGGCCAGATGACGGGCGACCGCTTTATTTTAGGACCAATCGTGGTAGAGTAGGGCAGGCAGCAGTTGCGGTGTCCGAGGAGGCATAATAATGGAGACGATTTTAGTTCCATGGGTTATTGCTGCGACGATTTTGTTGTTTGTGGCGGCCTATTGGATTTACACGCTGGAAAAACGGGTGGCCGGGATGGAAGCGCGCTATCAGAAGATCCTCATGTTGGCGGAGGAATCCGATCAGGCGACGGTGGCGCAGTTGTTGACGCGCTTGGATGATCAGGAAAAGCGCTTGCATACCGTGGAGGGGAAAGCGTTGTATATGACAAAGGTGCTTCCCCACACGATTCAGGGCTGCGGCATTGTCCGGTATCGCGCTTATAACGATGTGGGCGGCGATCAGAGCTTCTCGCTGGCACTGGTGGATGAGCATGGCACCGGCGTGATGGTCAGCGGGCTGCACGGCCATGGCGATGTGCGCGTCTACGCCAAACCGCTGGTGGAGTGGCGCTCCTCCTACAGCCTCAGCGCGGAGGAGCAGGACGCGCTGGGCCAGGCTCGGCAGCGGATGAGGGAGGGCGCGATGCCTGCGCCTGAGTCGGGGGCGTAGTAAATTATCT
>JBKHCQ010000022.1:0-19225 GCA_046541755.1 Anaerolineales bacterium
AAGGTGGACGTCTGGGTTACTATCGAACTAATTCAAGGGAGTTATTGTGATTAAAGTACGACCGCATACGATTCAGTTACGTGAAGTGGGGACAGAAGTGTGGCTGCCCGCCGATGTGCCTGGCTCGGTGCAGACCGCGCTGCTGGCCGAGGACAAGATCCCCGATCCTTTCGTGGCCGATAATGAGTTGCGCGTGCAGTGGGTTGCCGAGCGCGATTGGGAATATCGATTGCGATTCGAAGTGCAAGAGGATCTGGCGAAAGAGGAGCGCGTCATGTTGGTCTGCGACGGCTTGGACACGCTGGCCGAGGTTTCGATCAACGGGAAGGCGTTAGGCAGCGCCGCGAATATGTTCCGTCGCTACGCCTGGGACGTGACCGGGGCATTGATGGACGGCGAGAACGAGGTGCGCGTCCTGCTTCACGGGCCGGCGCCTTTTATCCGTGAGCAGCAGGCCGCAGAGCCGCTCATCGGCCCCACGCACTCCCTGCCCGGCGGGCCGCACATCCGCAAGGCGCCCTGCCAGTTCGGCTGGGATTGGGGCCCCAAACTGCCGCCGGTGGGCATCTGGAAAGAGGTGCGATTGGAGGGCTACACCGCCGCCCGTTTCGATGACGTGCATCTGCGCCAGCATCATGAGGATGGCGAGGTCACGCTCTCTGCCGATTTGAGGATCGAGCGTTGGCAGGAAGACGCTGATCTTCAGGCGCGGCTGGTGGTGCAGGGGCCGGATGGCGAGACGCACGCCGTGGACGCGCCGTTAGATGACGACGCGGCCCGTCTGTCGCTGGCGATTCCCGATCCGCAGCTCTGGCAGCCCAACGGGCTTGGCGATCAGCCGCTCTACGATGTCGAGGTGACGCTCGTCGCGGGCGATGAAATCTGCGACACGCGCGCCTTTCGAATTGGCCTGCGCACGTTGGAGCTTCGTCAAGAACCCGATGAGTTTGGCACGTCTTTCACCTTCGTCGTCAACGGTGTGCCGATCTTCGCCAAGGGCGCCAACTGGATCCCTGCCGATTCCTTCCCCAGCCGGATCACCGACGAGCAATTAGAGCATCTCATCCGCAGCGCCGCCGACGCCAATATGAATATGTTGCGTGTTTGGGGCGGCGGCTTCTACGAGGAGGAGCGTTTCTACGATCTCTGCGACCAATACGGCCTGCTGGTCTGGCAGGATTTTATCTTCTCGTGCAGCATCTATCCCAAGGACGAGGCCTTCTTCGAGAATGTGCGCGGGGAGGCCATCGAGAACCTCCGCCGCCTGCGCCATCGTGCCAGCTTAGCACTCTGGTGCGGCAACAACGAGATGGAGTGGGGGTGGGATTCGTGGGGCTGGAATCGGCCCCGTTATCAGCCGTACAAAGCGGCCTACGACCGGATGTTTCACGAGATGCTGCCGGAGCTGGTCGCCGCCGAAGATCCCGACACGCCCTACTGGCCCAGCTCGCCCTCGTCGAACCTCAACTTCGTCACGCCCAACGCGACGCACACCGGCGACACGCACAACTGGGAGGTCTGGCACGGCAATCGGCCCTTCCAGGCATATCGGGAGCATCCCTCGCGCTTTGTGAGCGAGTTCGGCTTCCAATCGCTGCCGCCGCTGGAGACGGTGCGGACGTATGCCGACGAGGCGGACTGGAATATGACCTCGTATATTATGGAGCATCATCAGCGCAATGACGCGGGCAACGGCAAGATCATCAACTACCTGACCGATCACTTCCAGATGCCCAAGGATTTCCCCGCGCTGGTTTATCTGACGCAGATTCTCCAGGCGGAGGCGGTGCGCACCGGCGTCGAATTCTGGCGGCGGAGCAAGGCGTGCACCAGCGGCGCGCTCTACTGGCAGCTCAACGATTGCTGGCCCGTGGCCTCGTGGGCGAGCCTGGATTACTTCGGTCGCTGGAAAGCGCTGCACTACGCGGCGCGCCGCTTCTACGCGCCGGTGCATCTCTCCGTCGAGGATTGTGGGCCGGATGTGGGGCCGCATCCTATCTCGGACCCGCACGCCGGACAGCGCATCATCGAATGGACGGTGAAGACGCCAGGCGGCGAGACCGTCAGCACCGGGGAGCGCGCGATGAGCCAGGAGGCCGTCGAAGATCTGCTGCATATCGGCAAGCCGGTGCGGGAAACGGATGCGCCGCTGGCGACGTTCTACATCACCAACGATCTGCCCGAGGCGTGGGAGGGCGTCGTTCGCTGGACGCTGGAGACGCTGGATGGCGAGGTGTTGCAAGAAGGTGGGGCGGCGGTTGCCGTCCCGGCGCTGGCGGCGGGCCAGATCTGCGCGCTGGATTTCTCCGAGCAGGTGACCGCCGCGAATCGCCGCGAGGTCGTGCTGGTCTACGCGCTGTATCGCGACGGTGAGCGCATCAGCCGGGGCGTGATGCCCTTCGCGCCGAACAAACATCTCAAGCTGAGCGATCCGGGGCTGCGCAGCGAGGTCGCGAGCACGGCGGACGGCTTTGTGATCACGCTTTCCGCCGAGCGGTTGGCGCGCTTCGTTTGGCTGAGCTTAGAGGGCGCGGATGTGATCTTCAGCGATAATTATTTTGATCTCCCGGCGGGGCGGTCTGTGACGGTGACGATGCCCGCGCCGGAGGGGTGGACGGTCGAACGAGTGCGCGACGCGCTGCGCATTTTGAGCTTGGTCGATTCTTTTTAACAAGCGCCGGTCACGATAACGTGAAGACTGAACGATGTGAATAAGGAGGTGCCCCAAAAATAGAGCGGATCGATGGAATGGTGTTGTGTAGTGTTCTGATGTACCCTATAACAATCAAATCTATCAGGAGGATGAAAAATCATGAAGCGCAAAACCCTTGGGTGGCTGCTCAGCAGCCTGATAATTTTATCTCTGATTCTCTCCGCTTGTGCGACGCCTACGCCGGAGGTTATCAGAGAGACGGTTGAGGTTGAGAAGACCGTTGTGGTCGAAAGGACCGTTGAGGTTGAGAGGACGGTTGAGGTGGAGGTTGAAGCGCCGCCTGCTGAGGCGGATGAAGGGACGCTGCCGCGTCAGGAGACCCTGTACTTCAATGGTCAGCAGTGGGGGGCCGTGGTCGGTTGGAATCCCTACTCTGATAGCAACAATAACGCGATGGCGATCTCGCAAGGCGCCAGCGCCCGCGTCACGATGTTCGAGACCCCCTATCTGTTCAATATGTTAGATGGCAATGTCTATCCTCTCCTGGCCGATGGCGACTACGAGTGGAATGCCGACCGGACCGAGATTACCTTCCAGCTCAAAGATGCTGCCAAGTGGAGCGATGGCACGCCGGTGACCGCGGAGGATGTCGCCTATACCTGGGACACCCACGTCAAGTACAACACCGGCGTCGGCGCCGGCAACGCGGGGTATATTGAAGACATCGAAGCCGTGGATGACAAGACCGTGGTAGTCAAGGCTAAACTCGATGACGATGGCGTGGCCATCAATCCGCTGATTGTCGAAGGCTATATCAGCAGCAACTACGTGATGCAAAAAGCCTGGACCCAGACGCTAGAGGAGCGCGTGGGCGAGGATGCCGCCGAGTTCCTGGCAGATCCTGCCGAGGATGTTGTCTACTCCGGGCCGTATCACATGCACTTTGCCGACGAGTCGAAGGTTGTTCTGGTGCGCGACGACAACTACTGGGGGCAGGATGCCTCTATGTGGGGCGAACTGCCTGCACCGAAGTACCTGGCGCACACGATCTTCAAGGATAACGCCGCCGGCTCGGTCGCTTTGGCGAAGGGCGAGGTGGACGTCAGCCAGCAGTTCAACTCCAACGTTAATCTGTTGTGGGAAGACTATGGGCTGCCCATCTCCACCTATCTCCCCGATGCTCCCTATCACATCGGCGCCAGCCTGCCCACCGCCTTCTATAACCTAAATGCCCACGGTCTGGATCAGGTTGCGGTGCGCAAGGCCATCGCCATCGCGGTTGATTATCCCACCATCATCGCCAACGCGATGACCAACCAATCGGCTACCTTCGATCAGGTGCCGCGTTCTTTGATGAACCCGACCCCCGGCGAGCAGGCCATGTATGATCACGACGCTGTTGCGGATCTGCAGTGGGCCGGTAATGACATCGAAGGCGCCAAGGCGCTCCTGGACGAGGCCGGCATCGTCGATTCCGACGGCGACGGCTGGCGTGAATTCGAGGGCGAAAAGCTCTCCTACATCGCCACTTGCCCCAACGGTTGGTCCGACTGGCAGGCCGCCATTGAAGTTGTGGCCGCTGCCGGGAAAGAGATCGGTATCGATATCACCACCAACTACCCCGAATGGTCCGTCTATCAGACGGTCGTCACCAAGTCGGACGCCGAGTTGCCCGAAGGCTATGACATCTTTATGATGTGGTCCAACGGCGCCGGCCCCTCCGAGCCTTGGGGGCGGATTCGCAACCTGCTCAGCTCCGAGTGGGTGGGGATGGCGAGTAACTGGAGCGGCAACTGGGGTCAGTACAGCAACTCCCGCGTGGACGAGCTGATCCAGGCGATTCCCACGGAGACCGATCCTGACGCGCTGCTGGAGATGTACACAGAGTTAGTCGAGATTTACCTCTCCGAGGTTCCCTCCTTCACCCTCATGTACCGCCCAGATGTGTTCCACACGGTGAACGAGACGGTGTGGACGGGCTTCCCGCACGAGGGCGACGGCACCGAGCCACCGGTCCCGCCGATGGTGATGACCGATGGTTGGGGGATTGCTGGTCTCTATAACTTAGAGCTGGTCAACCCTTAAGATAGGGTAGTATAAGCAAGAAAAACAGCCATGTTCCGCTCATCACGGAACATGGCTGTTTATAGAAGTTAGGCCAGGGAGGTGTGCGTTGAAAGAGTATCACAAGTATTTCCTGAATAAGCTTGGCTGGTTCCTCGTCACGTTTGTCTGCGCCTTTATCCTCAACTTCATCCTGCCCCGCCTGATGCCCGGCGATCCCGTGGCGGCCATCGTCTCCAGGATGGCCCAGGGAATGACCGATGCAACCGGCGTCCAAGCGATTTATGAACAGTACACGGAACTGTTTGGCACCAACCGCCCCATGTACGAGCAGTTCTTCATCTACGTGAGAAATGTGTTGCGCGGCGACTTTGGTTTCTCATTTAGTCAATACCCCAGAACCGTGGCCAGTGTTCTCAAGTCTTCCATTATCTGGACGATAGCGCTGCAATTTCCGGCGATCATCGTTGGCTGGCTGATCGGCAACACCCTGGGCGCGCTGGCGGCTTACCTCAAGGGCGGCTTTGATAAACTCCTCATGCCGGTCAGCATCTTTCTGAGCAATCTCCCCGCCTTCGGCATGGCCATCATCTTGCTGGTCATCTTTGGCGTTGGACTGGAATGGTTCCCCACCTCGGGCGGATACGGCTACGATATGATGCCCGAATTTAGCTGGAGATTCATCCGGTCTGTGATCATGCATTACCAACTGCCATTCTGGTCTATCGTGTTGATCGCCATTGGCGGCCAGGCGATTGGGATGCGCTCGATGTCCATCTATGAGTTGAACGCGGACTACGTGAAGTTTGCCCGCTTTATGGGCATTCGAGACCGCAAGATCATCGGCTACGTGTTCAGAAACGCCATGCTGCCGCAGATAACGGGGCTGGCATTATCCATCGGCACGATGGTTGGCGGCGCGCTGGTGGCGGAAATCGTCTTCAGCTATCCGGGGCTGGGGTACACGCTCCTCAACGGTGTGATGGGACAGGATTATCCGCTGATCTCAGCCTCTACCCTGATCATCACGGTGATGGTGTTGAGCGCCAACTTCATCATTGAAATTCTGTACGGCCTTATTGACCCGCGCGTCAAAGCCGCGCAGGCAGATTAGGGAAGGGGTGGCATTATGAAACATACAATTCGCCAAATTTTTCAGTCCGGTAAATTTATCGTCGGGTTTGCCATTTTTATGGCCATCCTGTTGATCGTGATCATCTATCCGATGATCATCACTGATTCTCCCTTGATGATCATCGGTCAAGGCACCTTCTTCAGGCCGGGCATTTACGTGAATGTCTATGACAGCACGACCGCCCCGAAGTACACCCTCAATCTGCGCGATGCTGACATCAAGCGTATCGGCAGCCGACTGAGGGCCGATGACCGCGTGGCCATCAAGGAGTGGCTCATGGGAATCGGAATCCCGGAGGACGCCATCGATACCGAAAACACCGAGCATCTCCTGAGCCTGTGGGAGACCCATTATGATCCCGAGCTGAAGATCGTTGGGATGACCAACGCGCAGCGCAACTACTACATTCGGCTCAACAACTCGCTCCAAGGGCTGCTCTCCACGGAGCGGGCCATCATTGCCGCAGAAAATATAGAGACGGGCGCGCTGGAGGAGATCGATTCGATTACCCAATCCGACTACGTGAATATCAACCAGGTGGCGAATGTGCGCTTCTTGCCGCTGGGCACCGATAACTTCGGGCGGGATGTGTTGACGGAGCTGGTCACGGCCACCGGCGTGTCGCTGAAGATCGGCCTCGTCGCCGGTCTCATCGCGACCCTGATCGGCCTGACGCTTGGATTGGTAGCCGGCTACATCGGTGGATTGGTGGATGACATTATTATGTTCATCACCAATCTCTTCACCGTGATCCCCGGTTTTGTGTTGTTGATCCTGATTTCGTTCAGCATCGGACAGGAACGACGGGGAGCCGTCACCGTCGCCGTCGTGATCGGTTTCACCTCCTGGGTCTGGACCGCCCGGGCCGTGCGGGCGCAGGTGATCTCGCTGCGCCATCGCGACCACGTCAATTTGTCGAAGCTTTCCGGGCACTCCATCGCGTACATCATCTTCGCCGATATCCTGCCGTACATCGCTTCGTATGTGGTGATGGCGATGATCCTCCAGATTTCCTCCGGCATCTTGGCGGAAGCCGGGTTGTCGATTCTGGGATTAGGGCCGAGGACGACCGAGGTGCCCACACTGGGGTTGATGATGAACTGGGCGATGATCTATCAGGCGCACGTGATGGGGAAATGGTGGGCGTACTTGCCGGTGCTCATCACCATCGCCTTGATCACGTTTTCGATGAACTTGATGAACACGGGCCTCGATCAGGTGTTCAATCCGGCGTTGCGGGAATAGGGGAATGATATGTCAAAAGTAATGTTAGAAGTCAACGAACTGACGACCAAGTACATCACCCGTTTTCAGGAAGATATCTATGCGGTCGATCACGTCTCTCTGCAAGTCGAGGAGGGGAAATCCCTGGGCATTGCGGGCGAATCCGGGTGCGGCAAATCCACCTTAGCGCTCAGCCTGATGGGCTACTACTTCCCGCCCCTCCACTACACGAGCGGCGAGATTATCATCGACGGGCAGAATATCTCCGGCATGGACCCCGATAAAGTCCGTAAAAAGGTCTTGGGCAGAGAAATCGCCTACATCCCCCAAGCGGCGATGAACGCGCTCAACCCCACTCAGAAGGTCATTCACTTTATCGAGGATGTGATCCAAGAACATGAGCGCGCTACCAAAAAAGAAATCTACGAGCGGGCCAAGGAGTTATTTGAGACCTTGGGGCTGCCAGAGAGCACGCTGCAAAAGTACCCCGTCGAACTTTCCGGCGGGATGAAACAGCGGACGGTGATTGCGATCTCGGTGTTGCTCTCCCCCAAAGTGCTGATCGCGGATGAGCCTACTTCCGCCTTGGATGTTACCTCTCAGAAGATGGTCATCAAGATGATCAAGCGATTGATGGACTATGGACTCATCGATTCGTTAATCTTCATCACACACGAGTTGCCCCTGCTCTACAACGTGACGGATGATATTATGGTTATGTACGCGGGGCAGATCGTGGAGAAGGCCTCCGCAGACGAGGCGGTCTTTGATCCGCTTCATCCGTACTCCAAGGGGCTGATGGGGTCGATTATCGTGCCGGAGGAGGGGGTGCGAGATGTTGAACTCGCGGCGATTCCCGGCGTGCCGCCCAATCTCAAGAATCCGCCATCTGGCTGCCGGTTTGCCGAGCGCTGTAAATACGTCCAGCCCAGATGTAAGACCCGTTCCGTCTCCTTGCGTGAGATTGGGGGCGGCCGCGCTTACCGCTGTGTCTTTTCGGAAGAAAAACTGAGGGAGGCTTATAAAGATGCCTGAAGAGAAACTTGATAAAAGAAACATCTGCCTCAGCGCCAAGGGGCTTACCAAGGTGTTTGGCGGTGGACGCACTGAGACTGTCGCCGTCGATCATGTGGATATCGACTTCTACGAAGGTGAGGTCGTCTCGATTGTGGGCGAATCGGGGAGTGGCAAGACCACGTTAGCGAAGATGCTCCTGGGGTTGCTCACGCCGACGGAGGGTAAGATTTACTTCCTGGGGAAAGAGCGCGACATCAGCTCACAAAAGAAGAAAAAGGAATACTGGAAGAACATCCAGGCCATCTTTCAAGACCCCTTCTCTTCCTACAATATCTTTCATAAGATCGATAGTGTGCTCTTAGATTGTATTCGCATGCGGGGCGGGCGTCATCTGCCATATGAGAAAAAAGTGGAGATGATGACCGAGGCGTGCAGCTTCGTCAATTTGAAATTCGATGAGCTGACCAACAAGTATCCCTTCGAGCTTTCCGGCGGGCAGATGCAACGCCTGATGATCGCCCGCATCTTCCTCCTCGACCCCCAAATCCTGGTGGCCGATGAGCCAACCTCGATGATCGACGCCTGTTCGCGCGCGACGATCTTGGATATGCTGATGCAACTGCGGGATCGCATCGGGATGACGGTGATTTTCATCACCCATGATATTGGCCTGGCGTATTACGTCTCCGATAGCGTCTACATTATGGAGAGCGGCAGATTTGTCGAAAGCGGCACCGCCGATGAGGTCATCCTGCATCCGCAAGCGCCGTACACCCAACGTCTGATCAACGACGTGCCCAAGATCTACGAGGAGTGGGATCTTTCCACGGTGTGACCTTGGCAGGAGGCGGATTGCCCATCCATCCTACGCCTATTTTTATAGGAGTCTAATCTATGGAAGCGAAGATACAAGATATTTTGGATCAGATGACGCTGGAAGAAAAAGCAACCCTGTGCACCGGCGCCTCCCCGTGGGAGACGGTCGCCATCGAGCGGTTGGGCGTGCCCGCCATCATCGTCTCCGATGGGCCGCACGGCGTGCGCCGCGTCGCCGACCTGAACACCATCGTCAGTGAGAGTCTGCCGGCGACCTGTTTCCCCACCGCCTCGGCGCAGGCCAGCACCTGGAACGTCGATCTGGTGCGCGAGATGGGCGCGGCGCTGGGCGAGGAAAGCGTCGCCCTGGGCGTGGATGTCCTTCTAGGCCCGGGCAACAACATGAAACGCTCCCCGCGCTGCGGTCGCAACTTCGAGTACTACGCTGAAGATCCGCTGCTGGGCGGCGAGATGGCGGCCGCACTCGTCGCAGGTATTCAGAGCCAGGGCGTCGGTACATCGCTCAAGCACTACGCGGCGAACAACCAGGAGTATCAGCGCTTTGTCATCGATGCGCAGGTCGATGAGCGCGCGCTGCGCGAAATCTACCTGGCCGGCTTCGAGCGGGTGGTCAAGCAAGCGCAGCCGTGGACGGTGATGTGCGCCTACAATCGCGTCAACGGCGCCTACGCCTCGGAACATCGCCGCCTGCTCACCGAAATCCTCAAAGAGGAATGGGGCCTGGAGGGCTTCGTCGTCTCCGATTGGGGCGCGGTGCGCGATCGCGTGGCGGCGCTGGCCGCCGGTCTCGACCTGGAGATGCCCGGCCCGAAGCCGGAACGGGTGCAGCGCGTCATCGAGGCCGTGAAGAAGGGCGAGTTGGCCGAGGACGCGCTCGACGAGGCCGTGCGGCGCTTGCTGCGCGTCATCTTCAAGGCCGCCGCGACGCCCAAGGGTGGGGGGGAGTTCGACACAGCCGCCCATCACGCCCTGGCGCGCGAGGTCGCCGCCGAAGCCATCGTCCTGCTCAAGAACGACGACGACCTGCTCCCCCTGAAAGATGTAGCATCGCTGGCCGTCATCGGCCATTCGGCGGAGGAACCCTACATCCAGGGTGGCGGCAGCTCACACATCAACCCCACGCAGGTGGATAAGCCGCTCGCTGAACTCGCGGCGCTGGCGGGGGATGCGGAGATCCGCTATGCCGCGGGGTATCAGATGGCGGAGGGCTTCGATCAATCGCTGATCGACGAGGCTGTGGCTTGCGCGCAGAACGCTGAAGTCGCGTTGCTCTACGTCGCGCTGCCCGGCTTCAAGGAATCCGAGGGGTACGACCGCCCCGATCTCGACCTCACCGCGCAACAGATCGCGCTGATCGAGGCCGTGGCCGCCGTCCAGCCCCAGACCGTTGTCATCCTCAACAGCGGCTCCGCTGTGACGATGGCGCCGTGGATCGACCATGTGCCCGCCGTGCTGGAGGCGTGGATGATGGGGCAGGCTGGGGGCGGCGCCATCGCCGAGGTGCTCTTTGGCAAAGTCAATCCGTCGGGTAAATTGGCCGAGACCTTCCCGCTGCGATTGGAAGATACCCCCGCGTATCTCAACTTCCCTGGCGAGAATCACGCCGTGCGCTACGGCGAGGGCCTCTTCATCGGCTACCGCTACTATGAGGCGCGCGAAATCGAGGTTCGCTTTCCATTCGGGCACGGACTGAGCTACACGACCTTCGCTTATAACAACCTGCATCTCTCGGCAGAGACCTTCGAGGACGTGGACGGCCTCGACGTCTCTGTGGATGTGACCAACACCGGGGACGTGGCCGGCAAGGAGATCGTCCAACTCTACGTCCATGACCGCGCGTCGCGATTGCAGCGTCCGCCCAAGGAACTCAAGGCCTTCGCCAAAATCGAACTGGCGCCGGGCGAGACCCAAACCGTTTCTTTCCACTTGGATGCGCGGGCCTTTGCCTACTACGATCCGGCCTACGCGCGGTGGATCACCGAAAGCGGCGCGTTTGACATCTTAGTCGGCCGCTCCTCCGCCGATATCCGCCTGACGGCCACGGCGGAGATGATCTCGACGCAGCGCCTGCCCTGCATCCTCAACGCAGAGAGCACCATCGGCGAGTGGCTGGCCGATCCGCGCGGCGCGCAGGTGCTTCAGCCCCTCTTAGAGCAGATGCAGGCCCAGATGGCGGCGGAAACCGGGCATGATGCCGAGGGCATCGGCATGGAGATGATGGCCTTCCTCACGGATATGCCCATCGGCCCCATCCTGCATCTCTTCGGCGGCCAACTCCCCGCGCCGCCGGAGCAGATCGTCGCCGGCCTGTTGGCCCAGGTCAGAGCAGAAGAGGTCTAGAAGCGTAGCCGTTGCAGACCCAACGCAAAGCCCCTCAGTGCCGAGAGATCGAGGCACTTGAGGGGCTTTGGTTTTGTAACCGTTTAGTCCTGTGAGGGGCAACGCACTTTTGGGCTTATCGCCAGGCAGTTCAAGTGCGTTGCCCCTTGTTTTACTCCATAAAACCAAACAGATACTTGGTTTTTAAAGCGCTTCTCTCACTGCCAATCGCCGTACCGCCGAGCAACTCGAGTAAAATCTCCGCCTTGCTTCTTTTTATGGTCATTGTCACCTAAAGGAACTACCCAAGGTCGATCAGGCAGTAACGCTCCCACCATTCGATGAAGCACACCTCGGTCCAATCACTTGACAACCATTCCTAGTTTTTCAGCACGGTTCACAGCTTGATGAGCACGATATGAGCTAGCCTCTAAAATAGGGTGACACTTTTGAAAAAACGCCATAAAAATCGGAAGTTTATATGGAGACCTACTAGATATGGCACCTTTGCATTCACAAGTTACTGTCTGTGGCAGTCTCGACCAAAACTTCCGATTTTTTCAGGAGAGTCATCAATACTCACGAAGATCGCCCCATCCTCGCGTAGCAAATCGCGAGCCAAGCGCAGGCGGGGGGACATCATACTGAGCCAGTTGGAGGGGAAGCGCCCTTTGAGCTTGGATGTTTACGTCCGGGCGGTGGATTATCAACACTCTCCTATTACCGGATTATTTTCTTAATCTTCATAAGTCGCGGCAACGGGGCGTAGGCTATGGGACGTAGTTTGCTACGGCTGTAATTTTACAGTAGCTTGGACTGCACGTTCCCCGCTTCTCCTATGTTCTCCACCGCAATGATGATCTCACTGTGGAAGGCCTGCAAGCGTTGTTCAATGCGGTCCAAGTAATCTGCGCCGAGGGCGTTGCGGATGACGGCGATTTCGCGTCGGAAGCGCGCGATGCTCTTCTGCGATGCCTTCTCGTGCATCTCTGCGACCGTCAGGCGGCGGAGGGTGTACTTGGAGAGGGTTTGGTACTCCTTCATATCGCGGAGGAGGGTGCGGATGAAGGCCGCGTCGTCGGCCAGCGCGGCGGTGTGATAGCTCAACGCGCTGCGCAGGTTGTTCTCGGCTTTGGTTTCCAGCGCGATGTCGCTCTTGGGCATGGGGATGTGTTCCCGGTACTGCTTGATCGCCTTATAAGCAGGCCAGAAGTGCTCGCTCAGGGGCAAACGCGGTGTTTCAAACTCACAGGCGACGCGCGGCAATCCTTCAATCAGGGTGAGGGATTGAATATCGGGCAGGGGAGTGTGGGTATCGGCGGCCCGATGGACGAAGATCTGCAATCCTTTGCGCCGGAAAACCAGGAGTTCGTTGGCCTTGAAACTCTTGGCCGTCTTGACCCGGGATGGAAAGTCCGCCAGCCGCGCGACCAGTTCGGGATGTGCTGCTTGCAAGGCGAAGAATTGACGGCGGATGGTGGTGAGCAGGCTCTCCTCTTCTTCCTCATCAGGATGGCGGTTGACGCGCTGGAAGAGCGCCGCCGGTGAGGGGGATTCATCGGCCGCGAGGATTTTCGCATCTTCTCCCAGGGTATTGTGGATGAGGAACATCTTCTGCGCGGCGATCTCGCGGCTGTGGACCACGTCCGCGCCCTGTTCGGTGGGGAAGAAGTTGTAGATGGCGAGGGTCTCGAACACCTTGCGCCCGATCCGGTTGATGCGCCCCACGCGCTGGATGACGCGGGTGGGATTCCAGGGGATGTCGTAGTTGATGATGGCGCCGGCGCGGTTCAGATTGACGCCTTCGGCCAGCTTATCGCTGGTGAGCAGGATGTCAAAGTCATCGCGCTGCTGCGCCGGTTCCACGCTGGCATCGAAGTTTGTGAGGATGGCCGTGGAGAGGGACTTGGTCAATGTCCCCGGACAGACCAGGAGACGACCGGGAAAGGCGGCTTCCAACACCGGGGCGATGTACTTCACCGTGTCCACATATTCGCTGAAGATGACCAGCTTGCGACGCGGCTCGCCGGATTGCGGCGGCATATTCAGGATGTCGCGGGCCGCATCCACCAGCCGGGCGACTTTGGGGTCATGGTCCACCAGGTCGAGGGCCTGCACGCGCGCCGCGATCTGCCGGAGCAGGTCAAGATCGGCCTGGATGTCGTGCAAAAAGCCCGTCCGGTCTTGAAAGCTATCGACGTGGTAGATGCGATCATGGCGGGGGCTAGGGCGCTCTTTCTCCGCCAGGCTTTGCGCAAAGTCGGCCAGCGCGGCCTCGATTTCCTCTGGGTCGGCGGCGTAGATGTTCTCGAGCAAGGCCCGGTCGAGGATGTAGCGCCCGCCGCTGTTTTCGATGAAGGCCAGCACGCGCTCGTGGACGCGGATGAAGTTGGCGATGCTCTGGACGAAGGCACCGAAGGAGCTTTCAAAGCGTTTGACGAGCAGGCGGCGCATGAAGTTATACAGGTTGCGCTGTTGCTGGTAGGTGCGATTGCTGGCCTCGTCTAGATCGGCATCGGCCAGCGCTCGCCGCTGCTCGTAGACGAAGGGCTGATAGATCGCGCCCCGGAATTGGCCCTCGTCGCCGAAGTAGTCGTGGATTACGCGGTCGTAAAAGGTGGATTGCGCGGCTGAGAGCGCGAAGAATAATTCTCGCGGATCGGCCACGTCTGAGAGCTGGGAGACTTCTTGCGCGTAGAGCGGATCGCGTTGGAGGTCGAGGCGGTTGCGGCGGATGACGACCGGCTCGATGACGGCGCGGATTTCATCGGCCAGATGACGCGCCCGCCGGCGCACGCGCGGCACATCGATGGGCGGCGGGGCCTCGAAAAGATCCTCGTAGTACTGTTCCGCGCGATCTTGCCGGTCGCCGGTCGCATCGTGATAGCGCAGGATGTAGGAGATGCGCCGGAATTCAGCGTGGTAGCTGCGAAAGCGCGCCGCCAGATCCTCATCTAACGTGAGCGTGGACTTGCCGGGCGGGGTGAAGAGCTTGAGCAGGGCGAAGATGTCGGCAGGGGTGTTGTTGAACGGCGTGGCCGTGAGCAGAATCACGGTGCGATTGGTGCAAATCTGGCTGAGGGCCTCGTAGGAGGCTGTATCTTCGTTGCGGAAGCGGTGCGCCTCATCGACGATGATGGCCTGCACATCGTCGCCGTATTTCTCCAAGTAGGCTTGCACCTTATCTAACGCGCCCACGGAGTAGACGTCCCAATCGTAGAGGCCGAAGTCGCTCAGGTATTGATACCAGCCGGAGCCGCGCGTTTTGCTATCGCCCATCAGCGCGGGCGGACAGAGGACGAGGCCGCGCCCGCCGAGTTGCCGCGCCAGCAGGCTGGCGATGACCGACTTCCCCAAGCCGACGACATCGGCCAGGATGACGCCCTGGTAGCTGTCAATGACGCTCAAGGCTTGCTGCACCGCGTCCAATTGATAGCGATAGGCCGTGTAGCCGCGATCTTCCATCATCTGCCGGACGGTGGGCGCGATTTTTTTCTGGGCCATCAAATCCAGGTAGGCCTTGAGGATGAGAGCGTAGGCCTCGAAGGGCGTGATCTCCGCGATCTGGGTTTGGCGGCGGAGGATGCGCCGGATCGTCTTCCGGTAGGGCGCGTAATCGCTGAGGGGGATGGCGCTGGCCCACAGATCGTCGAAGTAAGCGGCGGCGTCCTCCCAGCCGTAGTCGCCGATCTCGACGTTGAACTCCTGTTGCCCGAGCAGGCCGGAGCGGGTGAAGTTACTGGAGCCGGTGATGAAACGCCCCGGCACGTTGGTGAGTTCCCGCGCATCCTCGTCCAGGGCGAAGAGATAGAGCTTGGCGTGGGTGGGATCAAGTGTCTTGCGGATGTGCAGCCGCTCGGCGTCGAGCATCTCCACAAAGAAGGCCGCCTGCTCATAGAACTCGGCGGTATCCAGCCGGGCATCGTTGAGCGCGGCGCGCAGCGAAGCGTAAAATTGCTCGGCCAGCTCGGCTTGAGAGCGGGTCGCGGCCTGCGCGTCGGCCACTTCGATGACGCGGCCCAGGCGCGCGTCGGCTTCCAGCCCTACCAGGATGTAGAGCGTCAGGTCATCGCGCGCTTTGAGCGCCTGGTACAACTCGCGCCAGCCGGAGAAGTAGAAGAAGCCGACCAGGAATTTGAGCGTCTCGCTGCGGTGGATGAGCGCGTTCAGCCGGGTCTTAAGCGACTGCGCGCCCTTGGCGTTGGTAATGAAGTTTTGGGCCATAGGTTCTCCTTGTTCGAATTACATGTTATGAGGGTAAGCAGTTTTATGAGGAAAAAGCATCAGGTTTGGGAGGTTTTAATTTCTAGAACTACCTAAGTTGCGATAAATTATAGTTTAATCGTAACGATAATCAAGCTTATGTAGCGACTATAGCCATAAGCGCGGGGTGTGACGCTTGATCGTCGGAAAAGCCAGCTTATGCCGTCTACGCCTGCGGATGAATCGCAGGCTAAAAGCTGAAGTCGGCTGAAGGCCGACTGTAAGTGGATGTCTATAATCCACCGCCCGGACGTAAACATCCAAGCTCAAAGAGCGAAGCTTCCTTTGGAGGCTCAACCCACTAGCCCGCAGGGCTTGGTTCTTTTAGCCCGTGGACTTCCCTCGGCCATTGGGCCTTGGGGCCAAGGTATCCACGGGCGGTGATCGGCGAGGTGCGCGGCAAGACGCTGTTCCGACAATCAGCCGTCGCTCCCATAAACGCGCCATCACTTGCATAAACAGTAGGGGCAGTTTACAATATGAGCAAAGCGCACTAACTAACAAGGTGCGTGAAGAGCTTATGTAAGGAGCCTCAAGGAGTATATGGATGGCTGACACTCTACCCGTCGACGATTATGACAGTCCGTGGAAAGAAGCGTTGGAGGTCTATTTCACTGAATGTCTCTCTTTCTTTTTTCCCCATGCCGCGGAAGATATTGATTGGAGCAAAGATTACCGTTTCTTGGATAAGGAACTCCAACAGATCGCGCCGGAAGCGCCGACTGGCCGCCGCGCAGTGGATAAGTTGGTTGAGGTATGGCGCAAAAGCGGCGCGGTGACGTGGGTGTTGATTCACTTGGAAGTGCAAAGTCAATATGATGCTGACTTTGCCGAGCGGATGTACGTGTATAACTACCGATTGTTCGACCGGTATCACAAACACGTTGCCAGTTTTGCTATCTTGGGAGATATGCACACGAATTGGCGTCCCGACAACTATGGGTACGATTTGTGGGGTTGTGAAGTGCGTTTGAAGTTTCCGGTGGTGAAGCTGTTGGATTACGCGCCAGGCGGCAGCCAGGCGCAGCCGATAGCGTTGGAGCAACACTCGAACCCGTTTGCCGTGGTGGTACTCGCGCACTTGCACACGCAAGCGACGCACGGCCAGCCCGAAGCCCGCTACGCGCGGAAGTGGCGCTTGATGCGCCTGTTGTATGAACGAGGGTACACCAAGCACGATGTGCAACTGTTATTTCGATTCATTGATTGGGTGATGCGGTTGCCCCCAGAATTGACCGAGCAATTCAAAACGCAGGTGATTGCGTATGAAGAGGAGCGAAATATGACTTACGTTACCCAGACTTTTCAGTTATGTATAGATGAAGGCAAACAGCAAGGGATACAACAAGGTAAACAACAGGGGATACAGCAAGGGATACAACAGGGGATACGCAATGATGTAATCAGAGTACTCAAGTTACGCTTTGACACGTCTCCGCCGGCGCTTGAGGAACGTCTTCAGGACGTGGAAGATATAAAACTTCTGGAGGCGTTGCATGCTCAGGCCGTGTTAGCTGAATCCCTGGAGAAGTTTCAGCAGTTCATGGATGATCTGTTGTGCCCGGCCGCGCCAGCCGGAGAAGTAGAAGAAGCCGACCAGGAATTTGAGCGTCTCGCTGCGGTGGATGAGCGCGTTCAGCCGGGTCTTAAGCGACTGCGCGCCCTTGGCGTTGGTAATGAAGTTTTGGGGCATAGATTCTCCTTAATCCAACGTGATGTTTGATGTGTGAAGGTAGTCTCTCATACGCTTTTGGCCTTGTGGAGCCGATCCCAGACCAGTTGGCAGACGGCGCAGTAGACTTCTCTGCGCTCGTTGGCGGTCAGGTCGAGGGCGTCGAAAACCAGGTCGTCCAGCGCCTTGCGGTCGGGCAGGGGATGCGGCTCCTGTTCGGCGATGGGGATGTCGGAATCGGGATCGATGCCACATTCGGTGTAGATTGTGTTTATAGAGGTTGTTGGTTGAATTGCAAAGGGCAAATCTAAAAGAATAGGCACTTTTTGCAATTCATACGTTTGTATTTTTAATAGCCCGCCACCAAAATTGGCGCGTCCTATTAAAAGCTGGAAAAGAAAGAAAATGCTGCTATTCAAAAACGTAGCATGTTCTTTCGATAGCGAAATCTCGTGGAAATTATCGCTTGCCAAGCAATCCCCAACGAAGGTTCTTCCAACCTCGTTAATCAAATAATTGAAATGTAGCAAGCTCGAACTTTCATCTCCTGGTAAACTCCACCAAAAGCGGCGACCTCTACAAGATGGCCTTTTATGATAATTTTGCGTTTCCCCCCACACTATGTAAGTTAAAGCTTTCGTGTCTTTCAATTCCTCACGGCTTTTATGACACATAAAAAGACGGTAGCGCAACTGAGTCGGGTCGAGCATAATCATACGACTTTCACGGGGGCTTTTGATGGCCGGTTGAAGAAACTCCTCCTCAATTTCCCCTTCCCATCCGGCGCCATTGCACACGCGCAGTAATCCCGGCTGTGAACCCGGGCCAAGCGGTTCCAGGTAGAAGAAATCGTTAGCGCCGGTCTTGATACCAAAACGCACTTCCGCAACATCACCCAAGCGCACAAGTTTACTTTTCCCCTTCTCCAAGATCGTGAAGAAAATATCCGGCGCGCGCAGGTATTTGCCGCCCCACTTATCCCCCACATATTTCCCCGCCGATTTCAGCCCCGCGCCCCCCGTGGCCTCGCGCCCCTCGGCCAGCAGGGCCTGGGGCGTGATGGGATAAACGCGGGCCACCTCGTCGCGCGTGGTGGTCGTCGCCCGATCGATCTGCAACAGGTTATCGGAGAGCACCACATCCTCAAAGGGTTGCTTGAAGGCCACAAACTTGTAGGGCTGATGGGTCATGGCTTCTCCCGGTGCATCCATCACGGTGATGATGGTGTTCACATCGGCGCTGGCGAAGGAGCGGCGGGCGTGGTTATCGATGACGAAGTGCAAGGGAACGCGGCGCAGGAAGAATTCCTGCAACCACGCGCCATACTTGACGTCCAACCAAGAGTTGGAGCAGATGAAGACGTGGACGCCCTGGGGATTGAGCAAGCGCAGCGAGCGCACATAAAAGTAGGTGTAGAGATCGGAGCGCCCGCTCGGCTGGCGCCCGCGCTTGAAGCTGCTCACATCCGCCTGTGACTTGGCGAAGTAGCCGGGGAAATCTAGCAGCACCATCTCGCGCAGGGCGGCTTTGTACGCTTTCGAGGATAGATGGCCGTAGGGATCGCGGATACCCTCAACGCGCACATAGGGCGGGTTGCCGATGATGACATCGAAGCCGCCGGCGTCAAAAAAGATCTCGGCGAACTCGATACTCCAGATAAAGGGGCGCTCATCCTGGAGCGCGCGCTTCTGGGCCAGCAACTCGGCGATCTCGGCCTCCAGCGCTTCGCGGCGCTCGGCGGTGGTCGCGGCCAGGTCCATTTCCGTCTGCTCCGGGCCAAGATCGAGCAGCGCATCCTGCTGGGGCTTGGGGGCGAGCAGCTTGCGGATCTCGGCGCGGCGCGCGTCAATTTCGGCGTCGAGGATGGCGTGAAAGACCTCCAGTTCCTCCTGCGCGATGGCGGCGTAGGTATCGCTCTCGTTGTAGAAGAAATTGCGCTTGCGTTTTTTGAGCGCCGTGATCTTGCGCTTGACGGCGAGGGGCAGCGCGGCGTGCTCTTCCACGGGGAAGGTCTTATCGCCCACGCGCTGCACCAGCGAAT
>JBKHCQ010000023.1:0-19170 GCA_046541755.1 Anaerolineales bacterium
AAGGGACATAGATATAGCTACATATCATTTTAAGTTGTATATTGTCGGCCAGACTCTCCGGTCTCAGAATGCCATCACTCACATTCAACACATCTGCCGCGATCAACTGGGCGGCGATTACCATCTATCCATCATTGACATTCTAGAGCAACCACAAACGGCAGAACAAGATAAGATTTTAGCAACGCCAACTCTCGTCAAGGAACAACCGCTCCCTGTACGGCGGGTGATTGGCGATCTCTCAGAACCAGAGAAGGTTTTGATTGGATTAGGGTTGAAACCTCAGAAAATATACCCACCCAGTGACCATAGACCAGACGAGAAAGAGGTAAATGGAGGTAGTGAAAATGAACCGGGAAATCATTAAGATGGCAAAGCTGAAGACAGGCATGTCAGGATTTGATTTGGTGACCAAGGGCGGCCTGCCCAAGGGACGCACCACCTTGGTCGCCGGCACGGCGGGAAGTGGAAAGACGATCTTCGCCAGTCAATTTTTGGCCGAAGGTATCCGCAAATCCGGGGAAGCGGGCGTCTTCGTCACCTTCGAAGAAACGCCCAACGACATCCGCAAGAATGTCGCGTCCTTAGATTGGGACATCGAAACGTGGGAAGCCGAGGGCAAATGGATCTTCGTGGACGCTTCGCCGGAGACGCACGCCGAAACGGTCGTCGTGGGCGCGTACGATTTGGGCGCGCTGCTCGCCCGGATCGAGCACGCTGTCAAGCGCACCAACGCCAAGCGCGTGGTGATGGACTCGCTGGGCGCGATCTTCAGCCGCTTCGATGACGACACAAAGATCCGAATGGAACTACTGCGCATCTCCGCCGCGCTCAAAGAGATGGGCGTGACCGCCGTGATGACGGCGGAGCGCAGCCGCGAGTACGGCAACATCACGCGCTACGGCATCGAGGAGTTTGTGGCCGATAATGTCATCATCCTGCGCAACGTGTTAGATAACGAGAAGCGCCGCCGCACGATCGAGATCCTCAAATTCCGAGGCACCGACCACCAAAAGGGCGAGTATCCCTTCACGATCCTGCCAAAAGATGGCTTTATCGTTGTGCCGCTCTCCGCTATCCAGTTGAAGCAAAAATCGTCCAACGTCCGCGTCACCTCCGGAAACGAGGTACTGGACAAGATGTGCAGCGGTGGATTCTTCCGCGATTCGATTATCTTGGTCTCCGGCGCCACCGGCACGGGCAAGACCCTGCTGGTGACCCAATTCGTCGCCGGCGGGGCCAAAAACGGCGAGCGCTGCCTCCTCTTCGCCTTCGAGGAGAGCCGCGAGCAGCTCTTCCGCAACGCCCAAGGCTGGGGCGTCGATTTCCGAAAGTGGGAGAAAGAGGGCAAGCTCAAGGTCGTCTGCGAGTATCCAGAGGTCCGCGGGCTGGAGGATCAACTATTGAAGATGAAAGATATCATCCGGGAGTTCAAGCCCAATCGCATCGCCGTCGATAGCCTCTCGGCGCTGGAGCGGGTGGCGACCATTCGCGGCTTCCGCGAGTTCGTCATCAGCCTCACCTCCTTCATCAAGCACGGCGAGGTGATGGGGCTGTTCACCAACACCACCCCCACCTTAGTCGGTGGCACCTCGGTGACGGAGGCGCACATCTCCACGCTGACCGACTCGATCATCCTGCTGCGCTACGTCGAGATGTATGGCGAAATGCAGCGCGGCCTGACAGTGCTCAAGATGCGCGGTTCCCAGCACGATAAGGACATCCGCTCCTTCAGCATCGATGGCGAGGGCATGCACATCGGCAAGCCCTTCCGCAACGTCGCGGGTATCCTGGCCGGTCAACCGACCCAGGTCACGCCGGATGAGATCACCCGCCTCAGCGGATTATTCCAAGAGCCATGACAAATGATGAATGAAGAATTGCGAATTTAGAATTAAGAATTGCGAATTGCGAATGACGAATTTCTCCGCTATTCGCAATTCACCATTCATCATTCGATAGGAGATTCATCTATGACTGTCAATCTCAACAAATCCCAATCCGAGTTAGTGCAATGCCGGCGCGAGGTGGAAGCGACACAACAGCGCTTCAAGAATATCATTGAAAAGAACGCCGATGGGATTGTGATTGTCGATCAAGAAGGCTATGTCAGATTTGCAAATCCCGCCGCCGAGGCGCTCTTTGGACGCCCAATCGAGGAGCTGATGGGTAAGATCTTCGGCTTCCCGGTGATCGTCGGCGAGACCGCCGAGTTGGATCTCCTGCGCCCCGATAGGGTCCAGGCCGTCGTCGAGATGCGCGTCGTCGCCACCGAGTGGGAACATCAGCCCGCCTATTTAGCCTCCCTGCGCGATGTCTCGGCCCGCAAACAGGCCGAGGAGGCGCTGGCCTGGGAATCCAAAGTCAACGCGATCCTGGCGAAGCTATCGAAGGCGATGATCTCGCAATCCTCCTTTGAGGAAATCTCGTACATGGTGCTGGAAGAAGCCAAGAAGCTCACGCGCAGCCACTTCGGCTACGTCGGCTACATCCATCAACAGACGGGATATTTGATCTGCCCGACGATGACGCGCGATATTTGGGACAAGTGCCAGGTGCCGGAGAAGAGCATCGTCTTCAAGGAATTCGGCGGCCTCTGGGGTTGGGTGCTGGAGCATCACGAGTCCCTCATTGTCAACGACCTGTCGCAGGATGAGCGCGCGACCGGCATCCCCGCCGGCCACATCCCCGTCACGCGCTTCCTTTCCGCGCCGGCGATGTTGGGCGACGAATTGGTCGGGCAAGTCGCATTGGCCAATGCCCCCCGTCCCTACACCCAGCGCGATCTCAACTTTGTCGCGCGCCTCGCCTCGCTCTACGCGCTGACGATCCAGCGCCAACGGGCGAAGATGGCGCTGCGCGCCAGCGAGCAGCGCTACCGGCTCCTCTTCGATAGCTTGCAGGACGGTTTCGCGCTCCACGAGATCATCTGTGACGAAAACGAGCAGCCCATCGACTACCGCTTCCTCGAGGTCAACCCGGCCTACGAGCGCATCACGGGCCTCGAGCGCGCGGAGATTATCGGCAAGCGCGTGCGAGAGGTGTGGCCGGAAGTCAAAGAGGCGTGGATTCAGCAATTTGGCAAGGTGGCGCTCTTTGGCGAATATCAGCGCTTTGAGGATACGCTCTTTTTAGAGAAGGCCCACAAAAAATTGGAGCGCCGCGTCGAGATCGCGGCTTATTGCCCGGCGCGCGGCAAATTCGCCGCCTTGATTACCGACATCACGCAGCGCACGCAGGCGGAAGAGATGCGCGCGCGGATGGCGGCCATCGTCGAATCCTCCAGCGACGCGATCATCGGCAAGACTTTGGACGGCATCATCACCAGTTGGAACACCGGCGCCGAGCAGATCTACGGCTACCCCGCCGAGGAGGTCATCGGCGAGCATATCTGTGACATCTCCCCCCCAGATTGCCGCGATGAAATCGATCATATTCTAACCCAAATCCGGCAGGGGCAACGGGTGCGCAACTTGGAGACTACGCGCGTGCGCCGCGATGGCCAGATCATCCCAGTGGCCCTCTCCGTCTCGCCCATCCGCAACGCCGCGGGGGAGATCATCGGCGCCTCGACCATCGCCAGGGACATCAGCCAGCGCAAAGCGGCGGAGCGGGCGCTTCGCGAGGCCGAGCAGCGCTTGGATACGATGTTGCAGACAATGGTCGATGGCATCATCAGGGTGGACGAGAAGAACAACATCACCTACGCCAATCGCAGCGCGGAGGAGATTTTAGAGCTAGAACGGGACGAAGCGACTGGATATTACGAATTCCGGCATCCCTGGCGCTATGTCGATACCGAGGGCGCGCCCCATCCGCCTGATCAAACGCCCTTGATGATCGCTTTGAAAGAGGGAGAGAAAAAAACACAGGAGGAGATCGGCGTCATCGGCCCGGGGGGCGAGAAGTGGCTCTCCGTGAGCGCTGTCCCCCTGCGCGACCACACTGGCGAGATTTACGGCGCGGTCGCCAGCTTCCGCGATATCAGCGAGCGCAAGCAGATCAACGCGCAACTGCGCAAGATCTCCCGCGCTATCGAGCAAAGCCCCAGCAGTGTCGTCATCACCGACATCGATGGGGCTATCGAATACGTCAATCCCCGCTTCACCCAACTGACGGGGTACAGCCAAGAAGAGGCTATGGGCCAAAACCCGCGCATCCTCAAATCCGGCCATCATCCCGCCGCGTTCTACGATGAGCTGTGGGATACGATCAGCAGGGGCGAGGAGTGGCGCGGCGAATTTTGCAATCTGCGCAAGGACGAGACGACCTATTGGGAATCCGCCTCCATCTCCCCCATCCGCAATGAACATGGCGTCATCACGCACTACGTGAAGGTCGCCGAGGATGTCACCGAGCGGAAGGCGATGGAAGCGCAGCTTCACGACTACACGCATCACCTGGAGAAGTTAGTGGATGAGAAGGTGCAGGAGTTGGAGTTTGAGCGCGCCAAGGTCATCCAGACCGCAAAGTTGGCGGCGTTGGGCGAGATGGCGACCGGCATCGCTCACGAGCTGAATCAGCCGTTGACGGCGATGCTCTTCGACGCCGATTATCTCAAGATACTGAGCGAAAACGCCCGCGCGGGCAAGCAGCCCCTTGATCCTGACGAAATCTATCAGATGGGGGAGGATCTGGAGGGCGACATCGAGCGCAGCCGCCGCATCATCAACCACCTACGCGCCTTCGCCCGCACCTCGCCTCGGGGCGCCAGCACCCTCGATTTGAATCACACCATCAAAGAGAGCTTTATCCTGGTCGGCGAGCGCCTAAAATTACACAACGTCGAGGTGACCTTCGATCTGCATCCCGAGCCGCTCTTGATGTTGGGCAAACCCAATCGCCTGGAGCAGGTGCTTCTCAATCTGATCAGCAACGCGGAGTACGCGCTGGCCGAGATGGAAAGCCGGGTGAAAGAGGGTCGCGTGAAAATCGCATCGCAAGAGTTTCGTAAGGAACTTCGCATCTCCACCTACCGGAACGGTGACGCCGTCGTCGCCGAGATCGTCGACAATGGCGTCGGCATCCCCTCGGAGAAACACGAGCATATCTTCACGCCCTTCTTCACCACCAAGCCGGTGGGCGAGGGCACGGGCCTGGGCCTTTCGATTAGCTACGGGATTGTGAAGGACTTCGACGGCGAGATCACATTCGAGAGCGCGGAAAATCAAGGCACAACCTTTATCCTCCGCTTCCCCGCCCTTGATAATGAATGACGAATAGAGAATTGCGAATGATGAATGATGAATTGCGAATTAAGGAAATACCTGCATTCTAAATTCTAAATTCATCATTCCCCCATTCCCCAGACGGAGCCAAGTTTTATGAGTCTAAAAATTTTAATCGTGGATGACGATGAGCGTGTCCTCAAGACGTTTGCCCGAAATCTCAAGATGGCCGGGCACACCGTCCTGACCGCCTCGCGGGGGGCGCAGGCGCTGAAGGTCTATCACGAGGAGCAGCCCGACATCGTAACCTTGGATATGCGCATGCCGGGCATGGACGGCTTCAGCACACTGCAGGAGATCCGCCGCCATGATCCAGAGGCCGAGGTGATCCTCACCACCGGGCATGGCGATAAGGAGATGGTCATCGAGGCGCTGCGCGCGGGCGCTTCGGATTTCATCCCCAAGCCCATCGACCGCGTCACTTTGAACACCGCGCTTCGCCGCGCCGAGGAGCGCATCCGGCTGCGCCGCGAACTGCACCGCGCCCAAGCGGCGCTCCAGGCCAGCGAGGCTCGCTTCCGCGCCGCCGCCGAGAACAACCCCAACACCTTCAGCATCTTAGAAAGTGTCCGCGCCAAGGGAGAGGAAGAAGAGGGGGAAGAGGGGCAAGAGGGAGAAGAGAAAATCATCGATTTCCGCTTTGTCTATGTGAATAATCACCTGCCGGCCCAGGCTGCCTGGGACCGAGATGAGATCATCGGGCGAACGATCTCCGAGATATTCCCCCGCAATATAGCCCAGTCCTACATCGAAAAGTACGCGCGCGTCGTCGCGACCGGCGAGCCGCTGGACGAGGAATATCATCTCCCAACCGATTGTGAGGCCGCAGGTTGGTATCATCAGCAGGCGGTGCCGCTCTCCGATGGCATCGCCATCACCAACAGCGACATCACCGAGCGCAAGCGCATGGAAGCAGCGTTACGCGCGGCCCACGATAAGCTGGAGCATAAGGTCGCGCAACGCACGGCGGAACTCCAACAGGCCAACGCCACGCTCCAGCGCCGCAATCAAGAGCTGGCGCTGCTGGAGCGCGCCAGCCAGGCCTTCAACTCCAGCTTGGAGATCGACGAGGTGCTGATCTCGGTGTTGCAGGAGGTGCAACACCTCTTAGGCGTGGACGCCTACTCCGTCTGGCTGCGCGACGAAGCGACGGGCGAATTGGTCTGTCAGGAATTGATCAGCCCGCACAGCGATTTGGTGCGCGGCTGGCGGCTGGGGCCCGGCCAGGGCATCGCGGGCTGGGTGCAGGCCCACGGCGAGAGCTTGCTCATCGATGACGTGCAGGAGGACGCGCGCTATTTTTCCGGCGTCGAGGAGATGACGGGCTACACCTGGCGATCCACGCTCACCGTCCCACTGCGCACGCCCCAACAGGTGATCGGCGTCATCCAATTGCTGGACACGGCGCCGGCGCGCTTCCAATCGGAGGATCTAAGACTATTGGAGCCATTGGCGGCCGCGGCCGCCCGCGCCTTTCACAATGCGCAGCTCTACGCGCAGGCCCAACAGGAGATCACCGAGCGCAAACAGGTGGAGGCGCGGTATCGCACGCTGCTCAAGGCCTCGCCCGACGCCATCGTCGCCACCGATGTAGAGGGCCATATCACGCATTTCTCCGATAGCGTCCTCGCGATTTTGGAAGCACAGTCGGTCGCGGAGATACAGGGGCAGCACATATTGACCTGGGTCGTGGAAGAGGATCGCGAGCGCGCGCGGGCCAATATGCAACGCGTGTTGGCGGGCGAATACTCGCGTAAAAATCGCTACATCCTGCGCAGCCAGACCGATAAGCGCTTCATCGGCGAGGTCAATTCCGGCGCGCTCCACGACGCCGCAGGACAGCTCTGCGGCATGATTTCCATCATACGCAATGTCACGGATCGCGAACAGGCCAAGCAAGCGCTGATCCAACGTGAGAAGCGCTTCCGCTCGCTGGTGCAAAACGCCTCCGATCTGATCGTCATCGTGGACGACCAGGCCATCATCCAATACATCAGCCCGTCCAGTCAACGCATTTTGGGATACGCGCCTGATGAATTGATCGGACAACATAGCTTCGACTTTATCCATCCCAATGATGCCAAGAAGACGAAGATGACGCTCAGCGAAGTGATACAGCAACCGGGCCAGACGCTCACGATTAATTTCCGGTTTCGTCACCAAGACGGTTCGTGGCGCTGGCTCGAGGCGATCGGCAGCAATCAACTGCACATCCCCGCCGTGGGCGGCGTGGTGACCAACGCCCGCGATGTGACCGAGCAGTATCGAATGGAAAAGGCGCTCCGCGAGAGCGAGACCAAATATCGGACGTTGGTGGAGAGCGCGGAGGCCACCATCGCCACGGTGAACTATCAAGGCGATTTCCTCTTTATGAATTCCATCGGCGCCCAACATTTGGGCGGGCAGCCGGAGGATTTCATCGGCAAAAATATGTGGGATCTGTTCCCCAAGAAGATCGCCGACCGGCAGATGGGAACGGCGCGCGAGGTGATGGAAACCAACGCGGGCATCGTGCTCGAGACGCAAACCCGTTTACAGGGGGAGCCGCGCTGGTATCGCACCAGCGTGCAGCCGCTCAACTTCAACGCGCACGCGCCGGGCCGTCCCGCCGACGCCGCGCTCATCATCGGCACGGACATCACCGAGATCCACCGGATGCGGGAAAAACTCCGCGATTACGCCGACGAGCTGGAACAGCGCGTTGCGGAGAAAGTGCGGGCGCTGGAAAAAGAGCGCGCGAAGGTCATCCAGGCCAGCAAGATGGCCGCCGTCGGCGAGGTGGCGACCGGGATCGCGCACGAGTTGAATCAACCGCTGACGGCCATCTCCTTCGAGGCCGATTATCTGCAAAAGCTGGCCGAGCAGGCGGGCGGCGGGTTGGATCAGGGGGCGCTTTGGGACGAGTTGCGCAACATCGGCGAGGGGCTGGCGGGCGATATCGACCGCAGCCGGCGCATCGTCGATCACCTGCGCACGTTCGGGCGCGCCTCCGAGAGAAACATTGGCCCCACGAATCTCAATGCCCCCATCGAGGGGGCCTTCATCCTGGTGGGCGAGCGCCTCCGCCAACACAACATCGACATCCACACCGACCTGGCGCCCGACCTACCGCCCATCCAGGCCAATCCGCATCGTTTAGAGCAGGTCTTCCTCAACCTCCTCAGCAACGCCGAGCACGCTTTAGAAGCGATGGCCGCGCGCGTCGCGGCGGGCGAGGTTGAGCGGGATGATTATCAAAAGCGGCTGACGATCATCACCCAATATGAAAAAGAAGACCATCACGTCATCGCGCGCGTCGAGGATAACGGCGTCGGCATCCCCGGCGAGGCGCAGGCCAACATCTTCACGCCGTTCTTCACCACCAAGCCGGCGGGCAAAGGCACCGGGCTGGGCCTCTCGATCAGCAAAGGGATCGTCGAGGATTTCGGCGGCGAGATCGAGTTTGAGAGCGAGAAAAATCGCGGGACGATCTTCACGTTACGGTTCCCCATCCATAGTAACGATAGGAGCGAGCAATGACTTCGGAACGCCAAACGAAGTCCATGCAATTGAGCATCGACTTAGGCACATCTCCCTATAACAACCAATATCTCTTCGCCGATCGTTACTTAGATCATATTCTCACCGGCGACGAGCGCTGGCCGGCTGGCTTGGCAGAAGCGGAAGCATTTTTGGGCTGGCTGCGCGATCTCTACGAACACGAGCGCGAGCACCTCGCTGCCTACTCCGAACATCAATTAGAACAGGTTTGGTTTCGTCCCATTTTAGCGCACTTGGGGCACGTCTGGCAGGAGCAGGCCCGCGTGCCGGGCTTAGGCAGTGGCATCCGGCAGCCCGATTACGTCTTCTTCCCCGCTGAGGCCGCGCGGCAAGCGGCATTGAGCGCCCAGAAGACCGAGGAGTACGCTCAACATGCGCTCGCCGTGGGCGAAGTTAAGGCCTGGGATGTCCACTTGAGCAAGAAACGCCGCGCGGGCAGCCCGACGTTCGACGCGCAAAATCCCAGTTATCAAATCGATTACTATATCAAGGCGACGGGACTCACGTGGGGAATTCTCAGCAATGGCCGCCAGTGGCGCTTGGTACATCGCGAGAGCAGCTACCGCTTGGACACCTACTACGAGGTCGATCTAATCGCCCTCGTGGAGCGTGGAAGCGCCAGCGCGATGCGGTACTTCACGATGTTTTTCCACCAAGCGGCTTTCCAAGAGGATGCCCAAGGGCGCGTTTTCCTCAATGATGTATTGGCCGGCAGCCGCGCGTACGCCATCGCCTTGGAAGAAGATCTTCGCGAAAACGCCTACTTAGCGTTGGAGCAGTTAATGCAGGGTTTCTACGATTACACGCCCAATCGCCTGGAACCGGACGACCTGCACGCAGTGTACGAAAACAGCCTCTACCTGCTCTATCGCCTGCTCTTTGTGCTTTATGGCGAGAGTCGCGGCCTGCTGCCCGTAGAAAATCTCAGGTATCGAGAGCTATTCAGCTTCTTAGAATTCAAGCAGGAGATCGCGGAGCAAATCGACAAAGGGACGTACATTCCTAAACGCACCAACAAATATTATGGACAATTGAGCGTCCTATTTCACATCATCAACGGCGACGATCCGGGACTAAGCTCCGAAATTAATGTCGCGCGTTATAACGGTGGCCTCTTCGATCCTCGGCAACATACTTTCCTGGCAGAAAAATCTGTGGGCGATCAAGCATTCACCCGCGCGGTGGATCTGCTCTGTCGACGCCGATCGGAGAGCGGCGGCATGGAGTTTGTCGATTACCGGACGCTCAATGTGCGCCATCTCGGCTCCATCTACGAAGGTTTACTGGAATATCAACCGCGCCGCGCTGCAGAGGCGATGGTCGCGGTACCTATCTCCAGTCGTAATGGCAGCGGCGAGCAATGGGTAGTGGCCGCTCAAGCGCCGCGCGGCGCCAAGGCGCTGGCGCGTCGCGCCCCTGGCGACATCTACTTAGAGACAGACAAGGGCGAGCGCAAAGCCACCGGGTCCTACTACACACCGCAGTACATCGTCGAGTACATTGTGGAACAGACGTTAGGCCCGCTCGTCGCGCGCGTCCGTAAGCAAACCCGAAGCGAAGGGGAGCCCTATCCCAACGATCAAGCTTTCGTCGATGCAATACTGAACCTGAAAATACTAGATCCCGCTATGGGGAGCGGGCATTTCTTGGTCGATGCCACCGACTACCTGGCGCGCGTCCTGGCGACAGATCCGTATGTCCAAACAGAGGAAGCGCCCAATAAAAGCGATCTGAACTATTGGCAGCGGCTCGTGGTCGAGCGCTGTATATATGGCGTGGATAAAAACCCGCTGGCCGTCGAATTAGCCAAGCTAAGCCTGTGGCTGACGACTTTTGTGGGCGACAAACCGCTGGGCTTCTTAGATCATCACCTCGCCTGCGGGGATTCGCTCGTAGGCGCTGATGTGGCCGACCTCGGCGCCGCGCCGCCCCCCGCGCTAGATCGGCGGCGCAACAACCGCGTCGCTGAAGGCCAGATGAATCTCTTCGCCTATCTCTTGAGCCAGCGCCTGCCCGTGGTGATGAGCAAGATTATGGCCATCATCGATCAAGAAAGTGACAGCTACGAAAGCGTCCATGCCAAAGAGACCGCCAATCGCGCCATCCAACGGCTCAAAGCGCCCTTCGAGAGCGTGGCAAATCTATGGACAAGCGCTTATTTCGGCAATCAGTACGCGCCAAACGACTATCAGGAGACGCTGAATCTACTCCACGCGCCAGAAACTCTTCTGATGATGAAATCCGTACAGGCGGCGGAGGCTATCGCTGCGGAACACCGCTTCTTCCACTGGGAACTGGCCTTCCCAGAGGTCTTCTTCGATATGCAAGGACAACCTTTAGGCAAGGCAGAGCGCGGTTTCGACGCCGTGATCGGGAATCCGCCCTATGTCCGCCAAGAACAAATTGTCAGTAATAAGGTCTTCCTTCGATCCCATTATGATGTCTATCACGGTATGGCAGATCTCTACATCTATTTTATCGAACGCGGGTTAGATGTTTTACGAGAAAAAGGGATGTTTGGATTCATCGTCTCAAACAAATTTATGCGCGCCAGCTATGGCCATCGCCTGCGACGAACTCTAACATCCCGAACCCAACTACAACAAATTGTAGATTTCGGGGAGCTGCCCGTCTTCAAAGAAGCCGCAGCCTTCCCCGCAATCGTGCTATTGCACAAAAATTATGTCAAGCACCAAAAAGTCAATGTAGCGCGGATAAAAACCTTGGATTTTGAGGATTTAGCAGCCGAGATATCCTCCTCGTCGCACACCGTCAAAGATAAAGGGTTAGCGGATGGAGGGTGGTCGCTGGCAGATACCCAAATCACTGAACTGCTGATCAAGTTAGAGAAGGTAAGCATGCCTCTGAAGAAATACATTCAAGGAGAAATGTATCGAGGCATCAGCACCGGCCTAAATGAGGCATTTTTTATTGATCAAGCCACACGAGATCGGTTAATTGCGGAGCACGCCGATAGTCGTGATCTCATAAAACCTCTAATTATGGGAGATGACGTCCGTAAGTTCAGAATCGAATATCAAGGACGCTATATTATTTTTACGCGACGCGGTGTAAATATCGATCATTATCCCGCCATCAAGCGACATCTACAACAATTCCAAGCAAAATTAGAGCCTTGTACCATAGAAGACAACATAGAAGATAATAGAGCTTGCCAAGGACGTAAACCTGGAAACTACACGTGGTACGAGATCCAGGACACGACAGATTACTGGACCTTCTTCGAACAACCTAAAATTGTATATCCAGACATTGCTAAAGAAGCGCGATTTGCTTTGGATTTAGAACAATTTTATCCTGCTAACACTGTTTATGTTATTCCCCGCCGAGACGATTACCTGTTGAGTTTACTCAACTCAAACCTTTCGTTTTTCTTTATGCAACGGAAAAGTACCGTCTTGGGCGACCCGGAGAATCGAGGACGCTTGCGGTTCATCGGCCAATATATGGAACAACTCCCCATCCGCCGCATCGATTTCACAACGCCGGAGGACAAACGCGCCCTATTGATGGCCACAGCCCGTCGATATTACGAGGCCGGCGAGCACGACGCTCTCCTGGCCTTCACCGCCGCGCGCTTGGAGGCTGAACCGGCGCAACGCGATGTGATCCACGATCTATTGGCCTATTTAGCTCAGCAGATGACCGATCTTCATGTGACCCGCCAACGCCTGGAGGCCGCCAATGACCCCTTCAAATACTTAGATCGCAGCGCGTCGTTCGTCAAATTTACCGACGCTTTCAGTGATGCAATCAAATACGGGCAACGCATCAACTGCTATGGCCGTGAAGAGATGCCTGTGGCGTTGGACAAGGTACATCACGACATCGACGGCATGCGCTTGATCCCCGAGGGCGACGAATGGCGCTTGGAAATTCAGCTCAAGCGACGCGATCCCGATACAGGATGGCGTGAATGGCAACATGAAGGGGATGGACATCTTATTGCCCGCGCATGGATGGCCGCCTATCGCTTCCCGCTACCGGAGAAGCAAGCGCGTTACTATCAAATCGCGCTGCCGGTGCGGGATGAATTCACCAATGCCGCGTCGTTTCCCGGCGGCTATACGCGCAGTACGGCCAAGAAACTGGCCCTCACGCGCGTCCCGGCCTTCGATCCCGACGTAAATCTCGCGCCGCTGCTTGAGCTGCGCGCCGAACTGGCAGACATTCGCGCTCGCATCGCCGCCGCCGATGCCCTGATCGATCAAATCGTCTACCAACTCTACGATCTCACACCGGCAGAAATCAAGATTGTAGAAAGCGCGATCCACACCACAGACACGGAGCAGGCCCAAGAGGAAGGGGATGTATGACAAAGCAAACGAAGCATTCGTTATTAGAAGAAGAGCTGGCCCTGTGCCAGGCGGAACTGGAGAGGACGCGCGCGACGTTAGCGCGGGAGAAAGAAGCGCGGCGTGAAGCCAAGACGATTCTCGACGAACGCACCAAGGAGCTAAACTGCCTCTACGATCTCTCCAAGTTGGGCGAGCGCCCCGACCTCTCCCTGCCGGAGCTTCTCCGAGCCATCGTCTATCGCCTGCCGGTCGCGTGGCAATACCCGGAGATCGCCGGCGCGCGCCTGACCTATCGCGGCGAGACCTACCACACGCCCAACTTCGCGGAGACGCCCTGGCAACAGCGCAGCCCGCTGATGCACCAAGAGCGGCGCGTTGGCGAGCTGACCATCTGCTACACGGAGGAACGCCCGCGCGAAGCCATCGGCCCCTTTTTGGCCGAGGAGCAGGAACTTTTAGAAGCGGTCGCGGAATACATCGAGCGGATCATCGAGCGGCGCGAGACCACATCGCAGCTCCAGGCCAGCGAGGCGCGCTTCCGCCGCGCCGTGTTGGAAGCGCCCTTCCCGATGATGATTCACGCCGAGGACGGCAGAGTCCTCCAGATCAACAACGTGTGGACCGAATTGACCGGTTACACCCACGAGGAAATTCCCACCATCAGCGATTGGACGGAAAAGGCTTACGGAGAACGTCAAGAGGTCGTGAAGGTCCACATCGACCAACTCTATGATCAGGACGCGCGCATCCCAGAGGGCAAATACGAGATCACGACCAAGGGGGGCGAGCAGCGCGTCTGGGAGTTCAATTCCGCGCCCCTGGGCCTCACGTCCGACGGGCGCCGACAAGTAATCAGCATCGCTATGGATGTCACCGAGCGCAAGCGGGCGAAGAAGGCGCTCCGGCAAGAGCGGGATCGCGCGCAGCAATACTTAGATATCGCCGGGGTGATATTCATCGCCCTGGATGCGCAAGGCAACGTAACCCTCGTTAACCAAAAAGGCAGCGAGGTCTTGGGCTATGAACAACAGGCGATCATCGGCAGAAATTGGTTTGATCGCTTTATACCCGCCCGCATCCGGGAGGAGATCAGAGGCGTCTTTGAGATGTTAATGGCCGGCGAAGTCGAGCCGGTTGAATACTACGAGAGTTACGTCGTGACCCAAGCAGGGGAGGAACGGATCGTCAGTTGGCACAACACCGTCTTGAGGAACGAGGGGCAGATCGCCGGCATCTTAGGATCGGGCGAGGACATCACCGAACGCAAGCGGGCCGAAGCGGCGTTGCGCCGCTATAAGTTGGCCGTCGAATCCTCCAATGATAGCATCATCATCATCGCGCCCGATTATACCTATGTTTTAGCCAACGAAAATTACCTCCGCTATCATCAACTTCGGCGCGATGAGGTGATCGGTCACAGCGTCGAGAAGGTCGTCGGTGAAGAGATTTTCCAGACCGCTCAACCCTATCTCAAGCGCTGTTTTGCCGGCGAACAGACCCGCTATGAGATCACCTACCCCTATCCAGGGATGGGCGAGCGCACGCTGATGGTCAACTACTCCCCGCTCCGCGATAACGGCAGCGGCATTATCGGCGTGGTCGGCGTTCTGCACGACATCACGGAGCGCAAACGCGCGGAATCCCAACTGCACGAAGCGCTGATGAAGACGCGCCGGCGAGAAAATGAGACGCGCTGGCTGCTCTCCGCCTCCCAAGCCATTCTGGCCAGCCGCACCTTCGAGGCCGCGGCCCGGCAGATCTTCGACGCGGCCTGCGAGGTCACGGGCGCGATCTCCGGCTACGTGGCCCTGTTGAGCGAGGAGGGCGCGGAGAACGAGTTGGTCTTCTTAGAAGCCGGCGGCCTGCCGTGCGATGTGGATCCGGAGCTGCCGATGCCCATTCGCGGCTTGCGGGCGGAGGCCTATCACAAGGGGGAGGTTGTCTACGATAACGACTTTATGAGCAGCGAGTGGATGAAGTTTATGCCGGGCGGCCACGTCGAATTGCGCAACGTGCTCTTCGCGCCCCTCACCATCGATAACCAGGTGGTGGGCGTCATAGGATTGGCCAACAAGCCCACGGATTTCACCGAGGACGACGCCAAAATCGCCTGCGCCTTCGGCGATCTGGCCGCCATCGCCTTAGATAGCGTGCGAAAAGAGAGCGCGCTCCGCGAGAGCGAGCGGCGCTTCCGCCTGATCGCCGAGCACGCGCAAGACCTCATCTACCGCATCCGCCTCCATCCCGACCGGCAATTCGAGTACGTCAGCCCGTCGGCCACTAAGATCACAGGCTACACGCCGGAGGAGCATTACGCCGATCCAGAGCTAGGCTACAAACTGGTGCATCCCGATGATCGGGCCAAACTCCAGCAGGCCGCCCAAGCCCCCTCCGATGAGCCGCTCGTGCTGCGCTGGGTGCGCAAGGATGGGCGCGTGATCTGGATGGAGCAACAGAACACGCCGATCTATGACGACGCGGGGCGAATGACGGCCCTGGAGGGCATCGCGCGCGACATCACTGCGCGCAAGGAGACGGCCCTCGCGTTAGCAAAGCAAACGCGCGCCCTGCGCCGCGTGAATCGCGCGCTCCGCGTGCTCAGCGAGTGCAACCAGATCCTAGTCCGCGCGGAGGACGAGGCGCGCTTGATGAATGACATCTGCCAGGCGCTGGTGGACTTTGGCGACTATCGCCTGGCGTGGGTGGGCTACGCCATCGAGACGGAGGACGGCGCGCGCGTCGTCGAGCCGGCGGCCTGGGCAGCTGTGGAGAAGTGTCTGGAGACGTATGTGGACGGGCTTCGCATCCGATGGGACGAGAGCGAGCTTGGCCGAGGCCCCACAGGACGCGCCATCCGCACGGGCGAGTTCCAGATCGTGCGGAATATGAAAACGAACCATAGCTACAGCCCATGGCGCTCGGCGGCTACATCACAGGGCTTCGCCTCATCCATCGCGCTGCCCCTAATCATCGAGGGAGAAGCCGGCGGCGCACTCAACCTCTACGCCAACGACGTCAACGCCTTCGATCCCGAGGAAATTAGGCTGTTGATAGAATTGGCCAGCGATCTTTCGTATGGCATTCAGGCACTGCGCACGCACGAGGATCGCGAGCGCGTCGAGGACGAACTGCGCGCGATGTACGAGACCATCAATCACAGCCCGGTGATCGCCTTCCGCTGGACGCCCACACATCCCTGGACCATTCTTTACGTCTCCAAAAACATCCGGCAATTCGGGTACACGCCGGAGGATTTTTACAGTGACCGGGTTACTTATGCCGATTTCATCCATCCGGCGGATCGCGAGCGCATTATGGCCGATGTCGAGCGCCACATCCAACACGACGCTCAGCAATTCGCGCAAGAGTATCGCGTCCGCACGCGGAAGGGCGAGACGCGCTGGGTCGATGATCGCACCTGGGTGCATCGCGATGCCGATGGCGAGATTATAGGCTTTCACGGGATTATTTTGGATATCACGGAGCGCCACCAGATGGCGCAGCAGCTTCAGAAATACACTGAATCCTTGGAGGAGCAGGTCGCAGAAAAGGTGCGCGAACTGGAAAAGGCACAGATCAAAATGGTGCAGACGGCCAAGCTGGCCTCGTTGGGCGAGATGGCGACCGGCGTCGCGCACGAGCTGAACCAACCGCTCACCTCGATGCTCTTCGACGCCGACTATCTGAAGTCATGGGCGCAGCAAGCCCAAAGAGAGGATGACGATCGATGTCCGGTCGATTTTGGCGAGATCTATCAACTCGGCGAGGATTTTATCTCCGATATCGACCGTTGCCGGCGCATCACGGATTACCTGCGCAGCTTCCGACGCCTCACGCGCGGGGAACCGGTCCATTTCGATTTGAATCAGGCCATCGAGGGCAGTCTCACCTTAGCACGCGCCCGCCTTATTCAGCATGGCGTCGAATTCCAGAGCGATCTGACACCCAACCTCCCCCCCATCTACGCCCACCCCGGCCAGATCGAGCACGTCTTCTTGAATCTGATCCACAACGCCGAGCGCGCGCTGGCAGAGATGGCCCGCCGCATCGAGGCCGGCGAAGTCCAACGGCCCGATTATCAAAAGCGCCTGACCATCGCCACCAGGCTGGGAGACGAGGGCGAACACGTCATCGCCGCCGTGCACGATAACGGCTGCGGCATCCCGCCAGAAGCGCAGGCGGAACTCTTCCGGCCCTTCTTCACCACCAAGGCTTTTGGCGAGGGAACCGGGCTGGGTTTGACGATTAGCCACAGCATCGTCCAGGAATTCAACGGCGAGATCGCAGTCGAGAGCACGGAAAATGAGGGCACGACTTTCATCTTGCGGTTTCCCATCGTCGATGAGGGTTGAGGGTTGAAGGTTGAAAGTTGAAAGTTGAAAGTTGAAGGTTGAAAGTTGAAAGTTAAAAGTTGAAAGTTAAAAGTTGAAAGTTAAAAGTTGAAAGTCAGAAGTCAAAAATCAATGGAAGATGGCGTGAACGATCAACAGAAGAGTAAAGATGAATTGATCCACGAGGTGCAAACATTGCGCCAACGGGTCGCCGACTTGAGCCATAGGCTCAAGAACCTTTCCGCCTGGGACGCGGCCCCAGGAGCCGTCGGCTCGGTCGATCTGCTTATGGATCACCTTCCCCTTTTAATCGCCTACACGGATAGAGAACAACGCTATCTATACGTCAATCAAGCCTACGCCGCGTGGTACGGGAAAGAGAAAAGCTATTTTATCGGACGCAAGATCGCCGATGTTCTGCCGGCGGCTGTCTACGCTAATGTACTGCCTAACATCCAGCGGGTGCTGAGCGGGGAGACCTTCTCCTTCGAGAATATCTCCTACACGCCGGAAGGTGAAGAGCGCGCGGTGCTCGCCACTTACGTGCCTCATATCAACAGCCACGGCGAGGTGCATAGCTTTATCGGAATGGTGCAGGACATCACCGAGCGCAAGCGCGCCGCCGCCGAGCGGGAGCGGATGTTGGACGCCGAACGGGCGCAGCGCGAGTTGGCCGAGACCTTCATCGAAATCACGAACGCGCTGAACACAATCCACGAGCGCGAGCAGGTGCTCCAGACAATTTTGACGCACCTGGCGCGGGTGATCCCCTACGATAGCGCCTCGGTGATGTTGATCGACCAGGATCAATTCCAGATCGTGGCCCAAAAAGGCTTCCCCCCCGATTACACCGCCCCCTACCTTCCATTTGCCATTACTAAACTCGACCATATTCAAGACACGTTCACCCAACGCCACCCCGTCATCATCGCGGATACGCGCACCGACCCTCGCTGGCATCCCAACCCCCCATCCGCGTACATCCGTTGTTGGATGGGCGTCCCGATGATTATCCGAGATCGGGTCATCGGCCTTCTCAACTTGGACAAAAAGGAGCCGAACTTCTACACGCAGCGCCACGCCGAGCTAAGCGCGGTCTTCGCCAACCAGGCCGCCATCGCCATCGAGAACGCGCGGCTCTACGAGCAGGCGCGCCAAGATGCGCGCACCCAATCGATGTTGCTCCAAGAGATCAATCATCGCGTGGGCAACAACCTGACCGCCATCTTAGGCCTGCTGCTCGCCGAGCGCCGCTACGCACATCAAAGCCAGCAGCACGCGGTGGAGGCCACGCTCAATCGGCTCATCCAACGCATCGAGGGCCTCACTGAAGCGCACCACTTGCTCTCATACGCGCATCAACAACCCGGCGTCTGGGCGCCCATCCGCTTGAGCCATTTGGCAACCAGGATTATCGCGCTGGCGACGAACCCACTGCCGCCATCACAACAGATCGCTGTCGAGGTGGCAATGACCAAGATCGAGATCTCGTCATCGCAGGCTACGTCGCTCGCGCTCATCCTCAACGAGTTGGCGACCAACACCCTCAAATATGCGATGCGGGAACGCCAACACGGGAAGATCGCCTTGCACATCAATGCCCAATATGAGGATGCCAGGGAATACATCACAATGGTCTATCATGACGACGGGCCAGGCTATCCAGCAGAGATATTGCAGGGACGCCATTATCACATCGGCCTCTATTTGATCCGCCGTCTGGTGCAAGACAGTCTACAAGGCGACTTAAAA
>JBKHCQ010000024.1:0-18842 GCA_046541755.1 Anaerolineales bacterium
CCGTGAATTCATCCGTGAATTCAGAAGAAGCTGCGGTGGGCGCTGCTGCGGAGATTTCCCCGGTGAGGAAGCGCCGCCGATACTCGCCACGCGCCATCCATGCCGCCCCGGCGAGCAACACGGAGGCGAATAGGGCGTCCGGCCATAACCGAACGTCCGCGATCACTGCCGGCAGTATGCAGAGCATACTCACGCCAACGGCAATCCGCCCGCCCGGCCATCGCCAGCGCAGCGTAGCTAATATGGTGGGAATGATGAGCGCGTAAAACCCCAGCGGTACCATAGCGCCCAGGTAGATCCCGGCGAGCGCTAAAGCGCCACTCAGGAACGCTCCCCATCCCAGATATTGCAGGGAAATAGACTTCTTCATAGTTCCTAGATAGTTCCTAGGGATAGGATTAGGACATCATCAAGCGCCGGCTAACCCCAAAACCCAAGCCGCGTGCAAGAGATCGTCTCAAAGCCGTCATCTTCAGCCGTTGACTAAGATTAGTTCGCTTGACGTCGCACTTCGGCCGCCGCCTCTGTGATCTCTCGAATATCGGCAAACGGCCCATCTTCGGCCGTGAGGGCGCCGATAGCCAAGTTCATCAAAGGCACCTTTTTATCGCTGCCATCGTCGGCCTTCACCACGATGTACCCTTGTTGGCGGGCCATAAAGTCGTAGTGAGTCCCCACGTTTTGTTCGAAGCGCTCTTTTAGCTCCTCTTTGATCGGCTCGATCAAATCCTTGCGGGTGATGATCCAGAAATCATCGCCGCCGATATGCCCGACGAAGTCGTCCGCTGTTCCCAGCTCATCGATGACGTCATTCAGGAGCATGCCCGTAAAGCGCAGGACCTCCTCGCCGGCCACGAAGCCATACACCTCGTTAAAGGCGTTCAGGCCATTGATGCCGATGTAGAGAATCCCCCAATCTTCTTGGCGCATAATCTCGCGCAACTGCTCCTCAATCAGCCGGCCACTGGGTAGCCCGGTGCTCGGACTGGTGAGGCTTGCAATTTCCGCGCTCTTGATTGTGTTGCGCACACGCAAGCGCAGCTCTTCCACATCGAAGGGCTTGGTGATGTAGTCATCGGCGCCTAATTCTAACCCGTGAATCTTGTCACTGCGTTCGTCTTTCTGGGTCAGAAAGATGATGGGGATATGACTGGTACGCAAGTTCGTGCGTAACTGCCGGCAGACTTCGTACCCATCGATATCGGGCAACATGATGTCCAACACGATCACGTTGGGCATCTTCTGGCGGGTCATCTCCAACGCCACACCACCTCTGGGCGCTACGTAGACTTCATAGCCTTGCGACTTGAAGTAAAGCTGCAACATATTAGAGATGTCAAAATCATCTTCTACTACTAGAATGCGGCCTTCACTCATTCTTTACCTCCTACCAACCGTCAAGAGACCTATGTATCGCTTGCAGCTCTCGCTTTGATTTGCTGAATCAGCGATTCGTCCAATTTGTGTTCAAAACTGCGCAAAGCGGCCAGCTCGAAGCCGTGCTTAGCCGCTAAAGCATCGATCCGCTGAATTTTTTCCAATGAAAGATGCTTTCCCACCGAATAATTTTCAAATGTACCTTCCAACGTTAAGGTCATGATCTCCGCAAAACAGCCATAAGTCAAATCCGGCGGCAGACCATAATCAAAACCAAACGTTACCTCGCCCGGCACCCGCACCAAGCCGCCATCGATGACCAACACATCGTCCCGCGCCTGGGCGACTTTTAAGGAGACATCACGCGGACGGGAGACATCGCAGACGACCGCGCCGCGTTGGAGCATCTCTGGCTGGATTAGGTTGCCGCCGGCGCTGGTCACGGTGACGACGACGCCCGCCGAGCGGATGTCAGCCACGTCCGTCGAAATTGCGACATCCTTACAGCCCGCCGCTTTGACTTCCTCGGCCAGTAAAGTCAAGCGCTCCCGATCGCGTGCAATGAGCGAGATATGGGGCGCATCGCGCGCCAACATCCACACCACGGCGGCGCCGATAGCCCCAGAGGCGCCGACGACCGCTACCTCCGTCGTGGCCAGATCGATGCCCATCTTGCGGGCGGCCATCTGGGTGGCCTGGACGGAAACGGCAGCCGTGTAGCTGTCGCCGGAGGAGACCGCGATGTCCAAATTGCGGGCAATCGTCTCGCCGCCATCCCCCACCACCGAGGTGTAGGCCCCTAATCCCAGAATTTGGGCGCCTAATCGCTCCGCCAGGCGTCCGGCAGCGATGATTTTTCGATAGACCTCCTTCACGGGCAGGTATAGCATCCGCTGAGCTGTGTAGGGTACCGCGATCAGCCACCCTTCGATTTCCTTCCCGGTGGCCCGGGATCGAATGCCGGTCACGTGCGAGAGTTGCACGGGCGGCCAAAATCGAGAGAGAAAGTGAATGGCAGGTTCGGGCAAAACCCGACCCAAAAAAGGATATTTACGAGTTACATCACGCTTGGGATCAATGGGATGCACAATAAAAGCAAAAGAGTCCATTCAATACCTTGTTATATCAATCGCGTCAATCGCGAGGGTAATATCTCGGATGTAGCCGCTCGCCGCCTGCTATTTTCAGATGATCACTATCCTCGTAATAGACGTTCTTGGCAATCACCCGTCGTTCTGGCGAAGCGAACAAGATCACATCCGATTCGATCATCCGCGCCGGATAGACGATCAGCCCGGAGCCAATCCGAACGTTGTGGCCCACCGCGCTGCCCAGCGCCGTCATGCCCGTCTCTTCCAGTTTGCCGCCGAAGTGCGCGCGGATCGATCTTCCCACTAAGTTGAAGTCGGTGAAGGTGTTCCCGGCGCCGACGAACGAATCGCGTCCCACCACGCACATCTGGAGACAGGTGTTCTGCGCGACCATGCAGTTGTCCATCAGCACGGTCCGATAGAGCGCGGCCCGAAAGGGCAAAAAGGTACCGCCGCCGACGACGCTCAACATCAATTCGCACCCTTGATCAATCGTTACATTATCTCCGATGATGCAATTCCGCACCACCACCCCCGGCCCAATATCCACGTTGTTGCCGATGATCGTAGGGCCTTGGATGATGGCCGTCGGATCAATGGTGCAGTTCTTGCCCGTCTGAATCAACTTTGAGGAGGTCAGCACTTGCTTCCGTTCCAGCATCGCCTGCCAGAGCAGTTTGAGGCTCAAGCCTACGTCGCGCTCCAACGCCTGCTCGAATTGCGCGCCCATCGCAAAGATGCCGAAATCGATGTTGGCGTGCAAGACGTGCATCCAGTGCTCGATGGAGAGGAAGGGCTTGGTGGGCAGATTATAGACCAAATCCCCATAAGCATCCGACATGTGGGTGGGAACGTGGTAGAAGCCGACCTCGCGCGGTTCGGTGTCGATCACCAGCGGGCGGACGACCGGCTCGACGCCGTAGGGATAGTACCAGAGATCGGCGACGTAGTAGTTGCCTTCGCGCCGGATGTCGCGCTGGAGATAGATAGCTTGGCCCTCGATGGCTGGATCATCCAACTCGAAGGCGACGCGACATGCTTTGCCCAATTTCTGCGCCCGCCCGATGAATTCTTCGATAAATCGCTCGTCAAAATAGAGGTTATCGCGATAGACTAACGTTTCGACGCGATCATTTCCCAACTGGGAGAGCGAGTTGATCTCCCGCTCTTCGGTGGTGTAGCGCGCCAACAAGTCCCGCTGATAGAGCCACAATGGCTTGCCCTGCACGCTCAACTCGCGGGCAGGTTCGTTAAAGGGGGGTATTTTTCGTCTTTTACGGAGGATGATTTTTCGCACAGTTCTCTATTCCCCCAGGGTAAGGGCAAACGAAGCAGTTCTAAGGCGTCTGAGATGCACGAGGTTGTGTGGTAGGCCATTTAACACGCGCATCAACTCCAGCTTCGTGGGCCTTGAACTTGGTTAAGGCTGCTCTAAGGCGCCCAGGGCGATTTTCCCGGTCGATTTGCTTCGAATTCCCGATTATCAGTCAAATCCGGCGTATCCGGTTCCACACCGTCAACGTACGGGTGTCTTGTGCACGCGCAAGGTACACGAAGCATCCCCCTGCGCAACGCACGCGATCTCTTCCACATTGAAGTGCCGCCCGCGGCTGACCCAATATAATATTTCCTCCACAATCCCGACCAGCAGAGAACAGAGTGGTTCAGAGGCATATCGCCCCCAACAGATACCACAGGGGACGACCTTAAAATAGTAGTTCTCGTCATCCCCCTCCAAGACCACGCGCTGATCTGAATAGCGATTGAGGATTTCGCTCAAAACCTCCAGACCGATCCGGGCGCGCAAGGACATCGGGAGGATGCGCAGCACAAAATCCATAAAGCCGATCACAGCGCCAAACCCTTCGATGCCAAACTGGAAGCAGATGCGGCCCGATTGGCGGGCCAACCGGCGGCCAGCGCGCTGCCCAAACATGCCCTCAATAGCTTCGAACAGGCGTCCGGTCTCCTCAAAGGTCATCCCAGGCGAAAAGTCGGCGGGGGGATAGGAATTGACGTACTGGGATAAACGAGCCGTATTCAACACTGCATTCAGCCCATTTTGTCCTAATACTTCTTTCATTGAAAGGAGAAGAATCCGCGAGATTTTATTCGAGAATGTATACGGCTGGGCAGTTGATTCAACGGTCATTAAGCATCATTTGCGTCGTTCAAAAACTCGAGAATTTTTTCATGAAAGCGTTCTGTCTCGTCCAACATCGGGAAATGCCCAGATTTTTCAAAATAGTGCACGACGTGATTATCCACGCCAGCTTTCAATACTTCACCTTGCTGGGGCATGACGATGTTATCCTTGCGGCCAAAGATGCCCATCGCGGGGATTTGCAGCTCGTGCAGGCGAGGGCGCAGGTCAGTCTCGCGCAAATCGCGGATGCTATCGGAGAAGGATTCCATCGTGGTGCGGCTCAGATCGCGCTCGAACATCCCCATCAAGGTGCGCCAATCTTTCGTATAGGTGACCGCGAGCGCTTTCATAAGAAAAGGCAATAGGCCGGTGGCGTACAGCAACCATCCGACTTGTCGATAGCCGGATATTTTCAGCAGCAGGCTCAAGCCCGATCCGACGATGGGCGAGCCGATGATGGCTAATTTAGAGACGCGCTGCGGATGTTCCAACGCCAGACTGAGCGTGACGGTGCCTCCCATCGAGTGCCCCATCACCGGCGCGCGCGCCAAACCCATTCGCTCCATAAACTGGTTCACCATCTCGACGTATTCAGTGACGGTGAAGGACCCCTGCTTAGCCGAATCGCCAAATCCCCAAAAATCTAGCGCGTAGGTCTTGTATCCCCGCGCGCCTAGGAATTCCATTGTTGAATACCAGTAACTCCACGATCCCATCCAACAATGTAATAAGACGACCGGCCGACCTCGGCTGTAGGTTTCGTAATGGACAATTCCACGATCTGTGACAATAGAACTCATATTTTCACTCCGGCCCCGCATTCATTTATTACAATCATATCACATAGCGCATCGGGACGACACAAAGGGGCCGTTGCGACTTAGTTAAAATCAGGTTACTCTTCATCCATTAATTCGAGAATCGAGTAGAGTAATTCCAACAACACGTCTTTCACGCTCTCCTTGTCTAGCGCGATACATGGAACGACTTTGACTTCTGGCTCGATGCGCAGGACGATGCGCAAATCTTCGGCCGGCCAGGCATCCTCCAGATCCTGTTTGTTGGCGGCCACGATATACGGCACCGGCGAGTAGCTGCGGAAGGTATCCAGGATCCGCCGCGCTTCGCGGAAGGTCTCCGGTCGGGTACTGTCGACCAGGACGATGAAGCCCAGCATGCCCTCGGAGAGGATCTCCCACATGAAGTCAAAGCGCTTTTGTCCCGGCGTCCCGAATAGATAGAGGATTAACTCCTCATCGATGGTAATTCGCCCAAAATCCATCGCTACGGTAGTCTGATGTTTGATGCGCTCAGCATCCCGTGTGATCTTGCGATCCGTGGAAACTACATCAATTTCACTGACAGATTGAATAAGCTCTGTTTTGCCCGAAGAGAAAGGCCCGGTTACAACAATTTTTAAAGTCTGCATGGATTATAACTCCCGAATCCGACCAATTAAGCGTTGAACGATGCCGCGTTTCACGTCAGGGCGACGCATCTGCGCAGATCTCCCCGCGGCGGCTTCTTTCTCGCCGGCCCGCGTCCGACTGGGCGTCGCGGCCGGGCGCGGCGGGCGGATAACCTCCACCACACCCGCTTGGAGCAAGCTGTACACAATCTTCCGAATCTGCAATTCGCCCATATTGTTATTCTGAGCAATTTGCCGGATGGTATTTCTAGGGTTAATAAAGGAGATCACTCGCCATTCTTCAACGCTGAGGTTGATGTCTCGCAACGGCGTCGTCGGACGCTCCGCGAATTTCAACGCTACATCTAAGTCGGGAAGCTCGTCCTGGAGGCGTTCCCACTCTTTCAAGCGGCGACTGCCTTCCATAATAACGTTTTCCAGAGCGATGGAGGTGGTGATCTTCCCCTTCACCATCAGCTTCGAAGGCTCGAATCTAAAGGTGCCATCATACCAAGAGAAGACCTGATACACGATGTCTAAAACGTGACTGCGCACGCTTTCGACGACCCGCTGTTGTTGCAAGCGGCCGCTGGTGATCAAAACCTGGGCAATCTCTCGATCCGATTTGCCAGGCATGTTGGATTGGATCATCCGCACCTGATCCGCGGTGAAGACACCGCTTCGCTGCAAGAGCACAGGGAGATCATCATCCATACCTTCCAGCGTCGCGTAGATCAGCTTCCCCTCCCGGAAACACAGGTACGAGCTGGTATCGCTCGCCGTGTTTTCCAAATAGAGGGTCCCCGTCTTCCGCGCGAGGTTGATGAGATTCAACAATTGTGTGATGCCAAAATCTTCCAATTTGCCTTTTAGCGCCATTTCCGACCGTCCTTAAATCTGTGGAATAATTATTGAGTGGGCGTCTACGAGAAATTCCAGTTCGGAATTCTTCCCACGGCGATGAGGAGACTTGGGCCCTACGTCTTATTACGCCCTATCACGCCTGAAGGAGGATTATTTTTCTGGAACGGCCTCAGTCAGCCTAATCCTCTCATAAGCGACCACGCCGATAAATCAACCTACTCTTCCAATTTTTCTCATAACGACTCAGGATGGTTCAAGAGATTTCAAGAGAGATCGAAAATTCAGACCCTCTCCCCTGAGTGTTCTCCTCGACCGCCTAACATACTATTTACAAACCTCAACCACTGTTTGAATATTATAGCCGTCTTCTAAGATAGAGCAAATACTATCCGCTGGGATGCTGTTGTTTCAACTCCTCAGCTCGCGAGAGGATTTCCAGCGCGCCTTGCTGCGCCGCCTCCCCGCGCGTGCCCAACATCTGTCCCAATTCGGCGATGCGCTCCGGACGCTCCAGGCGCACGACGCGCGTGATGGTTCGCCCTTCGATGACGTGTTTCTGCACACGGAAATGGGTATCGCCGAAGCCGGCCAACTGCGGCAGGTGGGTGATGCACAGGACTTGACGATGCTCGACGCCGGCGGTTCCATCCACATCCACATCTACATCTACGTCGCCAGCGCCGTGTTCGGTCAACTGCCACAGCTTCGTCCCCACCACCGCGCCGATCCGCCCGCCGATGCCCTGATCGATCTCGTCGAAGATGAGTGTCGGCGTCTGATCCGCGCGGGAGAGCACCGTCTTGAGCGCCAACATCAGGCGCGCGGTCTCGCCGCCGGAGGCGACATGCACCATCGGCTTCAGACCCTCGCCCACGTTGGGCGCGATTAGGAACTCCACGCGGTCGATGCCGGTGATATCGAAGGCGACCTGCGCGACCGACGGCCCTTCCTCCGGCGGGGGCGCTTCATTATGACTATCATCACTATAGTCGCTGGTCACCTTGACGCGCGCGGAGAGTGGGGCGGTCAACGGCAGGCCATCCTCATCCGCGCGCCGTTGGAACGCCACGCCGAAGTGCGCGCCTTCCATTCGCAGATGCTCCAGTTCAGCCTCGACGCGGGCCGCCAACGTGGCCGCCGCCGCCTGTCGCTGATGCGAGAGCCGCTCGCACAACGTCGCGCACTCGGCCAGCAGCCGCGCCTCCTCCTCGACCAGCCCCTCGATGCGCTCGTCGCTGCTCTCCAATTCGTTCAACTCCTGCTCAGCCTGCTCGACGTAGGTCAGCACCGCTTCCAAATCCTCGCCGTACTTGCGTTCCAACTGGCGCAAGCGCAGCAAGCGCGCGGAGACCTGCTGGAGTCGCTGGGGGTTGAACTCCACCTCGTCCGCGTAATCGCGCAGCGAGCGGGAGAGATCCTCCAATTGATAGCTCACCTCATCCAGCGTCTCGGCCAGCGGCGTCAACGTCGTATCGATGCGCTCCAACGAGGCCATATCCCGCTGCGCAAAGCCCACCAGATCGAGCGCCGAGGGGGTCTCGTCCTGCGCCTCCTCCAGCACAGCGAGCACCTCCGCCACCAGCGAGATCAACTCCTCCGCGTTCGAGAGCCGCACCTGCTCCGAGGTCAGCGCCTGGATCTCGCCCGGCTTGGGATCTGTGGCGCGGATTTCCTCGATCTGGAAGCGCAACAGGTCGATGCGCTGCATGCGCGTGCGTTCGTTCTCGCGTATATCGTGGAGCGCGCGCCGCACCGATTGCAGCTCGCGCACCTTGGCGGCCACTTCGGCCCGCAGCGGCCCCAAATTGGCGAAGCGATCCAACAGATTAAGGTGCTCCGTCACCTGCATTAGGCTCACGTGCTCGCTCTGCCCGTGGATATCGACCAAGTTCTGGGCGATCTCCCGCATCAATGAGACGGAGACTACGCTGCCGTTGACCCGCGCCACCGAGCGGCCACTGCTGCGCAGCTCGCGACTCAACCAGAGCGCGTCGGGAGATTCGCCCTCCAGCCCCTCGCGCACCAAGATGGGCCGCGCGCGCTGCTGCTGGCCCGGCTCCAGAATGAACAGCCCCTCCACGCGGGCGCGCTGGCATCCATGGCGAATGGCGCTCGTATCCGCGCGCTCGCCCAGCAGCAGCTCCACCGCATCGATTAGAATCGACTTACCGGCGCCCGTCTCGCCCGTCAGGATCGTAAATCCCGCATCGAAACGCAGATGTACATCCTCTATAATCGCAAAGTCTTTGATATGCAATTCACGCAGCACTAAATCACCTCAAAACCATCGGGTCTACCTACCGGACAGTTTTATGCCTCTATCTCAGCAGATTAAGCAGATGGAGCAGATGGATAATCAGATAGTCTAATTGATACAGAGTTACCGGCAATTTTCTCAAAGATCCGCAGAGAAATATCTTCCTCTGCACCTCTTTATGCTTTATTTGTGAGACTTTAGATCTGAACCGAAATCCAATCTGCTTACATCTGCTCTATCTGCTGATTAAGAGTGGGCTTGGAAAAAGTGTCCGGTAGCTAGCTATCGGGTTTAGTTCGTAGTCAGCCTTGGAGCTTGAGCGGAGCGGCGTTTTTCTTGGCGCATAACGACGCTGACTACGAACAAACAGAACCATTCTATTCGCTCATCCTGATACTTCGATCTTCCGTAACCTCACGTTCTGAGGATATACCAAATTCCAAAAGAAATCAAGTTAGGATTTATCAATGCACATTGCGTAATAACCCAAAAGAAGTAACATCCTCGTCGATTTTTATCGATGACTTTGCTCAATATTTAGAAATTGATAGGTTTTGGGAGAGTATCTGTGATATGATAGAAGTTAGATTGAGGTTAGATAAGAGTTAGAGAGCCTTAAATAAGGGAGCTGTTGTGGAAAACAAAGCGACATCGCGCTTGCCGGGATTCTATAATCGACCATTAGCAGAGCGCTTGGCTCAAATTGCGCAGCAAACCGATTTGACGCCGGAGGAGCAACAGATCCTCCAGGGCGAGATGGGTCTTTCGCTGGAGCGGGCCGATCACATGATCGAAAACACGGTGGGCCGCCATAGTCTCCCCCTGGGCATCGCCACGAATTTCATCGTGAACGAGCGCGAGGTGCTCGCGCCGATGGTCATCGAGGAGCCGTCCGTCATCGCCGGGGCCTCGTATGCGGCCAAGCTGGCGCGCGCGGGCGGCGGCTTCGTCGCTGCGGCGGATGAGCCGGTGATGATCGGGCAGATCCAGGTCGTCAGCGCGCCCGATCCGTGGGCGGCCAAAGTGGATGTGCTCGCTCACCGCGAGGAGCTGTTAGCTCTCGCCAACGAGGTCGATTTTGTGCTGCGCGAGTTGGGCGGCGGCGCCCGACGGCTCGAAGCGCGGGTCTTTGAGACCACGCCCACGGGGCCGATGTTGGTGCTCTACCTGCACTACGACGTGCGCGACGCGATGGGCGCCAACGCGGTCAACACCGCCTGCGAGCGGCTGGCGCCCCACGTCGAGGAAATCACGGGCGGCCAGGTCTTCCTGCGCATCCTCTCCAACCTCGCGGATCAACGCCTGGCCCGCGCCCGCGTCATCATCCCGGAGACGGCCTTGGCCTTCGAGGGCTTCGCGGGCGCGGAGGTCGCGCGCGGCATCGAACAGGCCTGGGCCTTCGCCGCCGTCGATCCCTATCGCGCGACGACGCACAACAAGGGGATTATGAACGGGGTGGATGCCGTCGTGTTGGCGACGGGCAACGACTGGCGCGCCATCGAGGCCGGCGCGCACGCTTATGCGGCCCGCGCGGGCCGGTACGCCCCGCTCAGCACATGGCGGCGCGATGGCGCGGGCCATCTCGTCGGTACGATAGAGATGCCAATGGCGCTGGGCATCGTGGGCGGCGCGACCCGCGTCCATCCCACGGTCAAGGTCGCGCTCAAGATTCTGGGCGTGGCCACCGCGCAGGCGCTGGCCGAAATCGTCGTCAGCGTGGGGCTGGCGCAGAACTTGGCCGCCCTCCGCGCCTTGGCCACCGAGGGCATCCAGAAAGGCCACATGACCCTGCACGCCCGCCAAGTCGCTATCGCCGCCGGCGCAACCGGAGCGCAAGTCTCGCGCATCGCCGAGCTTATGAGCCGCGAGCAGGAGATTCGGTTGGACAGGGCGGAGGAGCTGCTGGCGGAGATGGGAGACGACGGCGAAAGATAATCTGCACACAAAACGTATTTCGTATTGCGTATTACGTAATACGGATTACGCAATACGTTTCACTCCTAACCCGTCGGTTCTTGTTTTGGCTTGTTTTGGATTGAAATATTATTAGCCGAAAACACTATTCGAGGAGGATTTATGAACCATCGTCAAGTCATGAAACCGCAGCGAGCCGTCGGGATTATCGGTTATGGATCTTACGTCCCGATGTATCGCGTGCCGAATACGGAAATCGCCCGCGTGTGGCAGGGCGGCGGACGCGGGCCGGTGAAGGAGAAATCGGTCGCCGGCTTGGATGAGGACACGGTGACCATCGCCATCGAGGCCGCCCGCAACGCCATCGCGCGCGCGGACGTCGCGCCGGAGCAGTTGCGCGCCATCTGGGTGGGCAGCGAATCGCATCCCTACGCCGTCAAGCCCTCCGCCACCATCGTGGCCGAGGCGCTGGGCGCGACGCCCTATCTGCTGGCGGCGGATTACGAGTTCGCGTGCAAGGCCGGCACCGAGGCGCTGCAAGGCGCGATGGGCCTGGTCGGCTCGCGGATGGGCGACTACGCCTTAGCCATCGGCGCGGATACGGCCCAGGGTCGGCCCGGCGATGCCTTGGAATACACGGCTTCCAGCGGCGGGACGGCCTTCGTCATCGGCCCGGCCGAGGAGGCGCTGGCGATTTGTACCGGGTCCCTCTCCTACATCACCGACACGCCCGACTTCTGGCGTCGCGCTTACCAACACTATCCCAGCCACGGCGCGCGCTTCACGGGCGAGCCGGCCTACTTTCATCACATCCAATCGGCGACCGAGGAGATTTTGGATCAACTGGAGATGCAGCCGGAGGAGTTCACCTATGCCATCTTCCACCAGCCGAACGTGAAATTCCCGCAGCGCGTGGCCAAGCGCCTGGGCTTCACCGCCGAGCAGCTTGAGCCGGGATTGCTGAGCAACGAGATCGGCAACACCTACGCCGCCGCCGCGATCACGGGCCTGGCCGCCGTCTTGGACATCGCGCAACCGGGCGAACGCATTCTCATCACGAGCTTCGGCTCGGGCGCCGGCTCCGACGCCTTTGTCTGGGAAGTCACCGACGCCATCGAAGAGCGACGCGAGCGCGCCCCGAAGGTCGCGGATTATATCCGGCGGCGCGCGGAAATCGATTATGCTTTGTACGCCCGCTATCGCGGCAAGTTATTGATGAAATAAGAGAAATAAACGGAGAGTGAACTTATGAGAGATGTAGCCATTATTGGAATTGGACAAACGCCGGTCGATGAGCACTGGACGACCAGCTTGCGGCACTTGGCCTTAGACGCCGGACTCAAGGCGCTAAAGGACGCCAACGTGGAGCGCGTCGACGCTGTCTATGTGGGCAATATGCTCTCCGGCACGACGACGGGCCAGGAGCACTTGGGCGGCTTGGTCGTCGATTTTCTGGGGATGGCCGGCGTGGAAGCGATGAAGATCGAGGCCGCTTGTGCCTCCGGGGCCGCCGCTGTGCGGGTCGGGATGATGGCCGTGGCCAGTGGAATGAGCGATCTGGTGCTGGCGATGGGCGTGGAGAAGATGACGGACACGGTCGGCGAGCAGACGACGGCCGCGCTGGCGATGGCCGCCGACGCGGAGTATGAGGTCAATCAGGGCGTGACCTTCGTCACGCTGAACGGCCTTTTGATGCAAAGATATATGTACGAGTACGGCTGGGAGCGGAAGGATTTCGCCAACTTCGTCATCAACGCGCACGCGAACGGCAAGCACAACCCCAACGCTATGTTCCAGCGGGAGATCTCACAGGCGGCCTACGAGCGCTCGCCAATGATCTCCAGTCCTATCGGTTTGTTCGACGCCTCGCCCATCTGCGACGGCGCGGCCGCGGTGGTGTTGGCGCCGATGGAGTATGCGCGCACACTCAGCCCGGCGCCCGTGCGAATCAAGGCGTCGGCGGTGGCGACGGCGCCGTTGGCCGTCCACAGCCGCAAGGATCCGCTCGCATTGGAGGCCGCGCGGTTTTCGGCGCAGCGCGCCTACGAGCAGGCCGAGATCACGACCGCCGACTTAGACTTCTTCGAGTTGCACGACGCCTTCGCCATTATGTCGACGCTCAGCCTGGAAGCGACGGGCTTCGCCGAGCGCGGCCAGGGCGTCCGCATGGCGTTGGAGGGCGAGATCGCGCTGGACGGTCGCATCCCCATCTCCACGATGGGCGGGCTGAAATCGCGCGGCCATCCCGTGGGCGCGACGGGCGTCTATCAGATTGTCGAGTCCGTGCTGCAACTGCGCGGGCTGGCCGGCAAGACGCAACTCCCCAACGCGCGGCTCGGCATGACCCAGAACATCGGGGGCAGCGGCGCGACGATTATCACGCATATTTTGGAAGCGATGAGTTGAATTTAGAATTGAGAATTAAGAATTGAGAATTGAGGATATTAGGGCAAGTTAAGGTCAGAGTTTAGAGAAAGGAGATATACGATGGGTGTTAAAGTGGCGCACAATTGGCGTTTACGAGGACAGCGGTATCGGTTAGAGGGTGAAGTTTGTGATCATTGTGATGCGGTCATTTTTCCGCCGCGTGATATTTGCCCGGAGTGTCATCAGCCGGCGAAGACGGAGCACACGTTGAGCGGCCGCGGCGAGGTGTATACTTACAGCATTGTCAATCACGGGCCGGAGGGGTTCGAGCAATATGTGCCCTACACGGTCGCGCTGGTGAAGCTGGAGGAAGGCCCGATGATCACCGCGCAGCTCACGGATGTGGCGCCGGATGAGGTGCAGATCGGTATGCCGGTGGAGATGGTCACGCGCCGCTTGCGCGTCCAGGGGGACGAGGGCACGATCTCCTACGGCTATAAATTCCGGCCGGTGTTGCAGATCGCGTGAGATCACAGCATTACAGAAGTAGACCAGCGAGGCGGGGGGTAACCCCGCCTCGCTTTTTTTATGGATTATACGAGCCTCAATCAATTGGGATTTGACAGAAAGCACATTTCACAGCAAAATATCCTCACCCTCTCGCTTTCCTCTCTCGGACATTGATATTGGCATCAACCTATCCCAAATAATCATTTAGGAGGTCTGATATGTCGAAGAAACACAAAGTATTTTGGCTCGTGGTCGTCTTAGGGGGCGTCATAGGTTTAGGCAAGTGGATTTTCGACGCCGGGGAGTTATCGGCGGCGGATGCTTTCCCGGCGCCATTAGCCTTTCAAAGCCCGATTGGCAATCCAGTGTTGACGTTGGACAAGAAGGTGAACAACGCGGCGCCCAAGCCCGGCGACCTCATCTCCTATGGATTGACCTATGCTAACATCGAGCCGGGCGCTCGAGGTTTCAATCTTCGGCTGTATGATTTTTTGCCCGCCGGATTAGAGTATGTGGGAGCTAATCCAGGGCCAGACTCCGTCGCGAATGGGATTTTGCTGTTCACCGCGACGAATACGGATCAGGATACCGTGACGATCTATGCTCGCGTTCGCGAGGGCTACACTGAACTTAATAACCGCGCCTTAGTCCTCGCCGATGGCGTCGATCCGGTCACCACGGCGCTCTCGATTCCCGTCACGCCCCTGATCGACCGTTTGGATTTGACGGTGGACGGCTACAAGGCCGTGATCATCGGCGGCGAGGTCGTCCACAGGATTCGCTGCGAGAACACGGGGGAATCCACGCTGGAGCAGGTGATTTTAGTCAATTTCCTGCCGGAGGAGGTCACGGTCCAGGAGATGGTCACCACGCCGGATCTGGACGATTTCCCGATGGCCCAATGGGAGATCGGGACGCTGGCGCCGGGCGAGATATGGGAAGGCGTCATCACCTCCACCGCGCCTAGCTCGCCCACGGTGTTGCACAATCGCGCGCTGCTCTACAGCGCCCAAACGGGTATGACGCAGACAATCTATTCGACGCAGGTGATTACCGAGGGCGCTATCCTCCAAATCGACAAGCGAGGGCCGCAAGCGGTGAATGTGGGCGATACGCTGCGCTATCGTTTGGATCTCACGAACATCGGCAACGTCACCGCCACCAACGTGCTGGTGACCGACACCTTCCCCGCCAACATCCAGATTGTGGACTACGACCCGATCACCGCGACGGTCAATGACACGCGCGGCATTTGGGAAATCGACGCGGTAGCGCCTGGCTCTGTGGAGCGGGTGATCATCACGGCGACGGTCGGCCTGCCGGGAAATCGGACGTTGGTGAATATGGCGGAGATTGGCAGCTCAGGGAGTTGGGGCGACGAGGATGAGCTTACGACGACGGTGAAGCCGTTGACGATTTATCTACCGGTCGTCACGCGCTTTTAACGAATGCGTAGATTGACAATATCATATTGTTGAGGCCGCCGCTGCCGAGCAGCGCCGGAGATCCAAAAACAGACCGGAGGGGTGATTTGCATTCCACCCCTCCGGTAAATGACGTGCATCTCTTTTAGACTGGGTCAGACGCGCTCGAAGGGATCGAACATTTTGGCGTGCTCCTGCAGCGCGTAGCGGTCGGTCATCCCCGCGAGGTAATCGCAGACCGTCCGGTGCAGCGAGCGCGTCTCCAGCTTTGCCTGCTCCTCCCACGGGAGCTGGCGCGGCTCGGCGATGTAGACCTCGAAGAGCGCCGCGATGATGCGCTCGGCCTTCATCTGCATCCGCATCACGCGCGGGTGGCGATAGAGGCGCTCGTAGAGGAAGTGTTTAAGCTCGCGGGTCATCGTGTGCATCTCGTTGGAGAGCGCGACGACATTCTCCGGCATGCTCTGCAACGCCGCTGCCGACTCGATCTCCGCCGCATCCAGCCGGCGCGAGGTCTCCGTCACCACGTCGCGCACCAGGGCGCCGATCAGCCGGCGCACGATGCGATGGCGCCACATCTGGCTAAAGTCCGCGCCGTCCCAGCCCACGCTTTCCTTAATGTGCTCCCACAGCGCCAGCCCATCCAAATCCGCCGGCTTGATCAGGCCGGAGCGCAGACCATCGTCGAGGTCGTGCGCTGTGTAGGCCAGTTCATCCGCCGGGTTGGCGAGTTGGGCCGCCAAGGTTCCGCGCAACTTTGGCTCAAAGCGCCGCGCGTCCGACGCATCGTACTCCGTCTCGTGCTTGACCATGCCCTCGCGCACCTCCCAAGTCAAATTGAGGCCGGGGAACTCGGGGTAGCGGCGCTCCAATTTCTCCACGATCCGCAGCGACTGCCTATTGTGCTCGAAGCCGCCGTGCTCGGCCATTAACTGGTTGAGCATCGCCTCGCCCGCGTGTCCAAAGGGCGGATGGCCCAGATCGTGCGCCAGGCAGATCGCCTCCACCAGATCCTCGTTCGCGCCCAACGCGCGCGCCAACGTCCGGCCGATCTGGGCTACTTCCAAGGTGTGGGTCAACCGCGTGCGGTAGTAATCGCCCTCGTAATTGACGAAGACCTGCGTCTTGTACTCCAGGCGGCGAAAGGCGGTCGTGTGCAAAATGCGGTCGCGATCCCGCTGAAAGCGCGTGCGATACTCCGGCTCGACCTCAGGATGCTCGCGTCCGCGTGAATCCCGGCTCCGAAAGCCATAGGGCGCTAAAGACCGCTCCTCGGACTGCTCGATGCTCTGACGAGTGTATAGCATAGGAACCTCCTGTTTGTGTGCGAGTATGGGTCAGAATAGATTACCGGCTCATCTGTACAGCGATCAGGCTGATGATCAGGGCGACGACGAGCACGACGCCGATGAACGCCGCGAGTTGGCGCTCCAGGCGCGTCGGCTGGATCAGCCGACCGGAGATCCAGAGGAAGACGCCGCCGCCCAATCCCACGCCCAGCAGCACGCCGATGGTGTACAGAATCGCGGTCGTCATCAGGCGCGGCAGATCCACGGCGATGATCAACCGCCCAAAGAGGGCAATCGAGAAGCGACTGCCCAGGAACGCATAGCCGAGGGCGATCAATAGCGCGCTGCCCATCATCAGCCCTCCCAGCCAACGCCGGCGATCTCGCTCGATCCACCAGGTGACCGCGCCGAGCACCCCCAGGGCCAGGGCGAAGGAGAAAATCACAATGGAGAGAAATTCAGTGGCCATATTGCCTCCCGTGCCTTAAAAGATCTTGTGCGTTTGTGCATCAATGATAGTGTAGAATCGCGGCGGCGTCAATGGAGCATTTCGCGATAAGGCCGTTCCAAGAAAATAAACCTCCCAAATACAGCGATTCTCCGAGGGAAAAGTATCTGGTTTGGAAGGTTTTAAATTTTGGAACTACCTAAGTGAAATGCTTCCGGGGAGAAACGGGTGTTTGTCAAAATGGGGAAGCGTGGTAGAATGGTCATCGTTGGAGACAGTTTCATACGCATTGGGGGCTTGTCTAACGGTAGGACAGCGGACTCTGAATCCGTGAGTGGGGGTTCGAATCCTCCGCCCCCAGTCTTGATCTCAAAGGCCCCCGTTCAGAGCGGGGGCTTTTGCTTTGGGAGGCTCTATAAATCCGTTAAAACGGGTTAAAAATCAGGGCGTTTGCCGCACATCGAGTGCGTTTTTAACGCACTTCCGGTATCCGCCGGTGATTTCAGCCATCGGCGCGTTCTGTGACAGCATCAGTTTTTTGCGGGCGTTTGCATTGACGAGGCCCTCGTTTCGATTTACACTGATAGTAGGTTAGAGGTGTGACGGCTGTGGCTGGAGGTGATTATGGCGACGCGAACAGTGGAAACAGTGGAAGTATTAGAGCGGTTGATTGTGGCCGAGTTGCCGCGCTGGATCGCGGAGCATCCCACACTGCGCGCTCGCTTGCGCGAAGCGTTCGCGGCCGGCGAGACCACAGCCCCATTGCGAATGACCTACGCCGAGTTCCTGGCCTGGGCTGATGAGGATACCTTGGCGGAGTGGGTGGCGTTGCCCGATACAGACACAGAGCAAGGAGAGGTGATGATGACAAGTCCGGCGAGCAGCAAGCATCAAGACTTAAGCGATTTCTTGGTGAGTATTTGTCGTCCTTATGTAGAGGCCCACAATCTGGGCGTCGTGCTCAGCGCGCCGTTCCAGATGAAGCTGGAACACAGTGGGCGCGAACCGGACTTGTTGTTTGTGGCGCTGACGCATTTGGATCGGCTGAAAGCGAATTACTTAGATGGCCCGGCGGATTTAGCGGTGGAGATCATCTCCCCGGAGAGCATTGGGCGGGATCGGGGCACGAAGTTTGTGGAGTACGCACAGGGCGGCGTGCCGGAGTATTGGCTGCTTGATCCTCAAGCGCGCCGGGCCGAATTCTACCGTTTGGGGGAGATGGGGCAGTATGAGATCGCTTTCGCCGGCCGCGAGGGACGGTACGAGGCGCAAGTCCTGCCCGGCTTCTGGCTCCAGGTCGAGTGGTTGTGGCAGGATCCCCTGCCCCCAACGTTGGATGTGTTGCGCGAATTGGCGTTGATATAACGGCGCATCCGGCCCGCCGGGGTTCTGCTATCAGGCGCCGCGCGGCGGTCGTCTGTTATTGCGTCAGGATAAATCTGTGCGCATGCGATGGGAGAGGAGGTTGATATGGAAAATCATCAGGTGAGGCAGTTGATCCGGCAGGAGTTGCCGACGATCTTGCAGCATGACCCTGAGATGCGGGCGTGGGTGCTCTCATTGACGCGGGAGCAGTATGCCGATAAGCATGAGACAGAAAGTCGCTTTGACCGTGTGCTGGACGAGATGCGGCGTGATCGAGAGGAAAATACCCGCAAGTGGGAGGAAAACCAGCAGGAACTGCGCTCGTTACGAGAGGAACAGAACCGCAAGTGGGAGTTGCAAGAGCAGAAGTGGGAAGAGAATC